>JBOGIC010000181.1:0-8993 GCA_050744985.1 Acidimicrobiales bacterium | reverse complement strand
GCGTGGCCGTACCCACGATCCGCACGATCTTCGACCTGGCCCGCACGCCCGACAACGCCGTGAACGTCACCGTCGTCGGCCACCAGTTCTGGTGGGAGCTGATCTACGAGGACTACGGCTTCGTCACGGCCAACGAGCTGCACATCCCGGTGGGCCGCCCGGTGGCGCTGACACTGAAGAGCGTCGACGTGATCCATTCCTACTGGATCCCGCCCCTGGCCGGGAAGACCGACGTCATCCCCAACCGGGTCAACCACATGCACCTCGAGGCCGACGCCGCCGGCACCTACCTCGGCCAGTGCACGGAGTACTGCGGCCTCTCGCACGCCAACATGCGGGCCAAGGCCATCGCCCAGCCGCCCGACGAGTTCGAGGCGTGGGTGCAGGCCCAGAAACGCGGGCCGGCGGCGGCCCCGGCCAGCGGGCCCGCGGCCACGGGGTTCAACCTGTTCACGTCCAAGGGGTGCGCCGGCTGCCACACGATCGAGGGCCTCTCGACGGGTAGCGTCGGGCCCAACCTGACGCACCTCCAGAGCCGTACGACCTTCGCGTCGGTCCTGTTCGACATGACTGCTCCCAACCTGGCGAAGTGGCTGAAGAACCCCCCCGCCGAGAAGCCGGGGGCCCAGATGCCCAACCTCAACCTGACCCCGGGCGAGATCGAGCAACTCGTCGCCTACTTGGAGATCCTCCAATGACCGACCTTCTTCCACCGGCCTGCGGGGCCCGAACGCCATGGACAGCTCGCTGATGGCGATCGTCACCCAGCCGCCCCCGAGCCCCGCTGAGCTGCCGCCCCCGCCGGGGTCGGCCCGACCCTCGCCCATCCGCCTCGTACGGCGCCCGACCCATCCGAACGGCGCCTGGGACTGGATCACCACGGTCGACCACAAGAAGATCGGGATCATGTACTCGGCCACGGCCTTCCTGTTCTTCATCATCGGAGGCATCGAGGCCCTGCTCCTGCGCATCCAGCTGGGGTCGCCGGACAACACGTTCCTGAGCGCGGAGGCGTACAACCAGGTCTTCACGATGCACGGCACCACGATGATCTTCCTCGTCATCATGCCGCTGTCCGCCGGCCTGGCGAACTACCTGCTGCCCATCATGGTCGGCGCCCGGGACGTGGCCTTTCCCCGGCTGAACGCCGCCGGGTACTGGATCTTCCTGGTGGGCGGCCTGTTCATGTACTCGAGCTTCTTCCTGGGCGGCATGCCCAACGGCGGTTGGTTCGGCTATACGCCGCTGACCAGCACGATGCCCGGGCACAACATCGACTTCTGGATCTTCGGCCTGCAGATCCTCGGCATCGCGTCCCTCACCGGTGCGGTCAACCTGATCGTCACGGTGATCAACCTGCGGGCGCCGGGCATGAGCCTGTTCCGCATGCCCATCTTCGTGTGGATGTCGCTGGTCGCGCAGTTCCTGCTGCTGTTCGCCCTGCCGATCATCACCGTGGCGCTGTTCCTGCTGATGTTCGACCGGCAGTTCGGCACCAACTTCTTCAACATCGACGCCGGCGGCGACCCGCTCCTGTGGCAACACCTGTTCTGGCTGTTCGGCCATCCCGAGGTGTACATCCTGATCCTGCCGGCCATGGGCGTGGTGTCGGAGATCCTGCCCGTGTTCTCGCGCAAACCGCTCTTCGGCTACCAGGTCATGGTGATCTCCGGCATCGCCATCGGCTTCATCGGCTGGGGTGTGTGGGTGCACCACATGTTTGCCACGGGACTGGGATCGGTCGCCATCTCCGCCTTCGCGGCGTCGACGATGTTCATCGCCGTGCCCACCGGCGTGAAGATCTTCAACTGGATAGGCACGATGTGGAAGGGGAAGATCCGCATCACGACGCCCTTCCTGTTCGCGGTCGGCTTCGTAACGATGTTCACCATCGGCGGCCTCTCGGGGGTCACCCACGCCGTCGTGCCCGCCGACACGCAGCAGACCGACACCTACTACGTCGTCGCCCACTTCCACTACGTGCTGTTCGGCGGCAGCATCTTCGGCCTCTTCGGTGGCGCCTTCTACTGGTGGCCCAAGTTCACCGGCAGGATGCTGTCGGAGCGCCTGGGCAAGCTGCAGTTCTGGCTGATGCTGCTCGGGTTCAACATGACGTTCGGGCCGTTCCACATCCTGGGCCTGCAGGGCATGCCGCGCCGCGTCTACACCTACCCGTCCGGCCGCGGCTGGGACTTCTGGAACCTGTTCGCCACCGTCGGCTCGTTCCTCATCGCGCTCGCCGTGCTGATCTTCGCCGTCAACGTCTGGAAGAGCCGCAAGGGGCCCAACGCCGGCCCCGACCCGTGGGACGCCCGCACGCTCGAGTGGACGATCCCCTCGCCTCCGCCCCACTACAACTTCGCCGAGGTCCCCCTGGTCACCGCCCGCGACGACTTCTGGCACCGGAAGTACGAAGAGGACGAGCACGGACGACCGGTCCCGCGCCACCGGGCCGAGACCGAGGAGCAACAGGAGACCGTGCACGCCATGGAGGCCGCCGGTGACGAGGCCACGACCTCACCGGCCGGCGACGGCGAGGTCGGCGACGGGCACGGGGGCGAGCACGGGGGCGAGCACGGCGACGGCGACCACGAGCCGCACATCCACATGCCGTCACCGTCGTACTGGCCGATCGTCATGGCCTTCGGGATCCCGGTGCTGTGCTTCGGCGTTCTCTACAAGTTCATCCCGGTGATCGTCCTCGGCGTGCTGTGGATCCTCGGGTCGATCTACGCCTGGGCGCTCGAGCCCGCCACCGAGCCCGAGGAGCCCGAGCCGGCGCTGTCGTCGTCCACCGATCTCGAGCCCGTCTCGGTCGGGCCGGGGGAGGGCTGATGGCCACCACGACCACGCCCACTCCCACCGCCACCGAGGGCAGCCACCACGAGGTCGAGCCCGGGCACCCGCCCACCGCCACCGGCCTCACCAACGAGAAGGTGGCGATGTGGGCCTTCCTGGGCTCGGAGTGCCTCCTGTTCGGTGCCCTCATCGCCACCTACATGCTCTACCGGGGCCAGAGCGAGCCGGGCACGATCACCCCCGCCGACGTGTTCGACATCCCCTACACGTCGGTCAGCTCGTTCGTGCTGCTGATGAGCAGCCTCACGATGGTGCTCGCCCTCGCCGCCATCCAGCGCGGGGACCACTACCGCACCCGGGTCTGGCTCATCGCCACGGCCCTGTTGGGCGCCACCTTCGTCGGCGGGCAGGTCTACGAGTTCACGGTGTTCATCCGTGAGGGCCTCACCCTCAGCACGAACCTGTTCGGAAGCACGTTCTACGTGCTCACCGGCTTCCACGGCGCCCACGTCACGATCGGCGTGTTGATGCTGCTGTCGCTGTTCGTGCTCTCGCTTCGCGGTCGATTACCCTCTCACCGGGCCGAGACCGTCGAGCTCGTCGGCCTGTACTGGCACTTCGTCGACATCGTCTGGATCGCCATCTTCACCTTGATCTACCTGATCCAATGAGCGACACCGAGACCACCGAGCCGTCCGGCCACGCGCCGCACGAAGCGGGCGAGCCCGGCCCCGTCGTCAAGACCGACGAGCACGAGGGCGGGACGGGTCACGCCCACCCGACCGAGAAGGACTACATCAAGGTCGCCATCTTCCTCGGGGTCATCACGGCTCTTGAGGTCGTCGTCTACCTGGTCGAGTCCCTTGAAGGCGTCCTGCCCTACATCCTCGTGACGATGTCGATCGTCAAGTTCGCCACGGTCGTGCTGTGGTTCATGCACCTGCGCTTCGACAGCCGCCTGTTCCGGCGGTTGTTCGTCACCGGCATGCTGCTGGCGGTGTTCGTCTACGGCATCGCGCTGACCACCCTCCACGCCTGGTCGCAGTGACGCCGAACGCGCTGGCGGCACTTAACACCACGCCGGCCGCCTTCCCGCACTGGCACTTCCACCCCGACGTCTGGGCCCTCGTGCTCCTGCTGGCCGGCGCCTACGCGTTTGCCCTGCGGCGCGAGAAGCTGAAAACCGGCAGGCCGTCCGCCCGCCGGGGCCAGATGGTCGCCTTCGGGCTCGGCGTGGGCGCGCTGCTCGTGGCGTCGGAGTGGCCGGTCCACGACCTCGCCGAGCACTACCTCTACAGCGTCCACATGGTGCAGCACCTGACGATGACGCTGGTCGTCGCGCCGCTGCTGCTGCTCGGAACGCCCGCGTGGCTGGCCCGACGGATCCTGTCGCCGAAATGGCTCCTGCGCACGGTGAAGGCGATCTCGCGCCCGGTGCCCAACCTCGTGCAGGCCAACCTCGTCCTGGTGCTGATGCACTGGCCGCTGATCGTCGACGCCACCCTGCGCCACCACCCTCTGCACTTCGTGGCCCACGCCGTGCTGCTCGCCTCGGCGCTGATCCTCTGGCTGCCGGTCGTCAGCCCCCTCAAGGAGATCCCGCGCCTCGGCCCGCTGGCGCAGATGGTCTACCTGTTCCTGCAGACGATCGTGCCCACCGTGCCCGCCTCGTTCCTCACGCTGGGCAAGGGCCTGCTCTACCCCCGCTACGGCACGTTCCCCCGCCTGTGGGGCATCTCGGCCATCACCGACCAGCAGCTGGCCGGGCTGATCATGAAGATCGGCGCCGGCTCGTTCCTCTGGGCCGTCATCATCACGATCTTCTTCCGATGGTACGAACGGGAGGAGCGCAAACCGCGCGATGTCCTCCTCTGGGACGACGTCGAGCGCGAGCTCACCCGCCTCGAGAACTCCTAGCGCCGGACGGTCATCGCTGCACGGTCACCATCACCGTGAAGGCACCGGCGTTGGTCTCGAAGTTCCAGTCGTTGATCCCCAGGTAGAGGCGGCCGCCGGTGTCGGCGGTGAACTCGACGGACCGGCCGATGCCTCGCGGTTGGCCGTCGCCGATCCTGCCGATCAGCCCGCCGTGGCCGAAGCCCTGGACGATGTTGGCCGCCACGTTGGTCTCGCCGGCCTTCCCCTCGGGACCGCTGCTCCGGGCGGGGTCGGGCTGGTGGGTGTCGATCGTGCCGCTGGCGGCGATCGTCACGCGGTCGCCTTGGGCGAGAGTGATGCCGGTGTCGGTCCACATCGCCCGGCCCGGCACCTGCACGGTCTTCTCCACGGACCCGCCACCGGTGCGGGAGACGAGGGCGGCGACGAGCACCGCCCCGAGTGCGACCGTGGCGATCGCGCCCAGCACGCCGACCGGGATGAGCCAGCGTTTCCGGCGCTCGTTCTCCAACTGCTGCTCGAGGTCGCGTTGGCGCAGCCGCGCCTCCTCGAGCCGTTCCCGCAGGGTCTGCTGGAACACGGCCTCTTCGCGGCGCCGGGCGGCGTCCCGCTCCGCCGCCGCCTGGCGCTCGTGCTCGGCCTCGATGGTGGCCGTATCCGGCGCCGCCAAACGGTCGGCCTTCTCCCGGGCGATCTTGTCCAGCACCCTCTCGAGGGCGTCCACGTCCTCACCCCAGCGGCGGTCGGTGATCTCGATGGCGTGGAGCTCGCAGAACTCGGCCAGCGAGGGGGGCACGCGGTTCGGCGCCGGCATCTCCGCCCCCTGGACGAGGACGGGCACGACCCGCACGGCGCTACGCATCGCCAGCTCCACCTCGAAGCGCAACGGGTCGTCGAGCTTGTCGAGCTTGCGGACCCCGTCGGCGTCGGTGGTCGTCGTCCAGTCCCGACCGATGAGGGCGATGAGGACGTCGCTGCCGACGATCGCGTCCTCGATGACCTTCCGGAAGTTGAGGCCCGGTTCGATGCTGTCGATGTCGAGGAAGACCCTCCCCTCGCCGAAGCGACGGACGAGATCGGCGTGGAGGTGCCCGGCATGCCCGGCGGACTCCCGTCGCCGGTAGCTGATCACGATGCGAATCGGATCGGATCCCACGCCCCCCATGCTCCTACGAGCGCGCCCCGACCGCGGCGGATACGTCCGGGCGCACCGCCGTGATGACCGCGTCGACGGCGTCCCCCACGCGAACCGTCTCCGCCCGCTCGACCCGCAGGCCGGCGCCGGTCAGCTCGGCGGTGACCTCCGGGCGGCGGATCAGGTGGGCCGGGTCCTGCGGGCCGCCGGCGCCCTCGGTCAGGTTGGTGATGTCGTAGCTCACGATGAGCAGCGTGCCGCCCGGCGCCAGCGCCCGGGCCACGAAGGCGTACGAGCCGGGGTGGAAGAACGACGCCAGCACCAGGTCGAAGCCGCCGTGGAGGCGGAGCCCGCAGACATCGGCGGCGACGAACGCCGCCCGGAGACCCTCGGCGCGCGTACGGGCCTGGGCTCGCGCCAGGCCGACGGTCGAGAAGTCCACGCCGACGACCCGCCAGCCGAGCGACGCCAACCAGACGGTGTGGCGGCCTTCTCCGCACCCGAGGTCGAGGGCCCGACCCGGCCGCAGGGCGAGCACGTCCGGAACGATCAACCCGTTCGGGTCGGGCGTGAACCGGCGATCGGTGGATGCATACCGCTCGTCCCACTGGTGGCGATCCACGGGGGTTATGGTCGCAGCCGCATGGGCGAGCTGCCGCCGCGGGTGCGACGGATCCTCCTGGCGGTCATCGCGCCGCTGGTCGTCGCGACCGTCGTCGGCATGATCGTCCTCTGGCCGCGTGGTTCGCTCCCGCAGCGGCCCCCCACGTTCGGCCTGGAGACGACCCTCGAGACGGCACGGGTCACCTCCGTGCGGCTAATGCCGTGCGGCGGGTCCACCTCCCAGGTCGCGCCGACGTGCCAGGCGGCGGAGGTGGAGGTCACCAGCGGGCCGGACAAGGGCACGACGGCCGCATTGGAGCTCAGCACGGGCGCCGCCAGCCCCGACCTGGAGCGGGGCGACCCCATCCTCGTAGGGCGCAGCCCCGATCCGGTCCTCGGGACGATCTACTCGTTCGCCGACTACCAACGGCGGGCGCCGCTGATCCTGCTGGCCCTGCTGTTCACCGTCGTCGTGGTGGCCGTGGGCCGCCTGAAGGGCCTCACGGCGCTCATCGGCCTCGCCATCACCTTCGTCGTGCTCGTGAAGTTCGTCCTCCCGGCGATCCTGCAGGGAGAGAGCCCGCTGCTGGTGGCCGTGGTCGGGTCGGCGGCGGTGATGCTCGTGATCATGTACCTGGCGCACGGCGTCAACGGCCAGACGACCGTCGCCGTGCTCGGCACGCTGGCGAGCCTGATCCTCATCGCCGTGCTGTCGGCGCTGTTCGTCGAGATCGGCCGCATCGTCAACCTCGGCAGCGAAGAGGCGACGCTGCTGCAGACCAGCGCCGCCCAGGTCAATCTCCGGGGCCTGATTCTGGGCGGCATCATCATCGGCTCCCTTGGCGTGCTCAACGACGTCACCGTCACGCAGGCCTCGGCCGTCTGGGCGCTGCGCGCGACCGACCCGACCGCCTCGGTCGGCGCCCTCTACCGCTCCGCCATGCGCATCGGGCGCGACCACATCGCCTCGGTGGTCGACACCCTCGTGCTGGCCTACGCCGGAGCCTCGCTCCCTCTCCTGCTGCTCTTCACGCTGGCCAGCCGGCCCGTGGGCGACATCCTCACCGGCGCCCTGGTCGCCGAGGAGATCGTGCGCACGCTCGTGGGCAGCATCGGCCTCGTGCTCTCGGTGCCGATCACGACCGGTCTCGCCGCCGTCGTCGCCACGCAGGCCGGCGTGACCGACAAAGCCGGCGGGGCTCCCGCGGGCAGGGGACTACGGTCCGAGTGATGATCGACGCCCGGCGGCTCCGCACGGAGCTGAACCCGCTCAAGCAGGCGCTGGGGCGGCGCGGCGTCGACCCGTCCGAGCTCGACAAGGCGGCGGCGCTGGACGAGCGGCGGCGGCACCTGGTGGCCCGGCAGGAGGCGGTGCGCGGCCAGGTCAAGGGCCTGTCCCGCGAGGTCGGCGAGGCCCGCAAGGCCGGGGACGCAGCCATGGCCGACGCGAAGGCGGCCGAGAGCCGCCGCCTCGGCGAGGAGGAGAAGGCCCTGGCCGTCGAGGCGGACGGCACCGCCGCCGAGCTGCGCGACGTGCTGCTGCGGATCCCCAACGTGCCCGCCGACGCCGCGCCCCCCGGGCTGACGCCGGAGGACAACGTCGTCGTCCGGGTCGAGGGCTACGACGAGTCGTCCTACGGCCCGCACCAGCGGGTGCCGCACTGGGACGTGGGAGCCGAGCTGGGCATCCTCGACCTGCCGGCCGGCGCGAGGTTGTCCGGCTCGATGTTCCCCCTCTACCGGGGCGCGGGCGCCGCCCTCGTCCGCGCCCTGTGCCAACTGGCGCTCGACCGCAATGCCGACGCCTTCGAGGAGATCCGCCCGCCCACGCTGGTCCGCACCGAGACGATGATCTCCACCGGGCACCTGCCCAGGTTCGAAGAGGACGCCTACCACATCGAGCGCGACGACCTGTGGGCCATCCCCACGGCCGAGGTGCCGCTCACGTCCCTCGCCCGGGACGAGATCCTCGACGAGGCGAGCCTGCCCCGCCGGCTCATGGCCCACACGAGCTGCTTCCGCCGGGAGGCGGGGTCGGCCGGGCGCGACACGCGCGGCCTGCTGCGCGTGCACGAGTTCGACAAGGTCGAGATCCTCGCCTACACGACGCCCGAGCAGGCGCCGGCCATCCACGACGAGCTGGTGGCGCGGGCGGAAGGGTCCCTGGCCGCGCTGGGCCTGCCGTACCGCGTGCTCGACCTCTGTGCCGGCGATCTCGGCGGCTCGAGCGCGCGGACGTTCGACCTCGAGGTGTACGCGCCCGGGTGCGACCTGTGGCTCGAAGCCTCATCCATCTCGTGGTTCACCGACTACCAGGCCCGGCGGGCGAACGTGCGCTTCCGGCCGGCCGGGGGCGGACCGCCGGCGCTGGTCCACACCCTCAACGGCTCCGGGCTGGCCGTGCCTCGTGTCTGGGCCGCCCTCGTCGAGACCTACCGCCAGCCCGACGGCTCCGTGCTCGTCCCCGACGCCCTGCAGCCCTACATGCGGGGCATCACGAGGATCGGGCCTCCGGGGTGAGCCGCGCCCAGACGATCTTCGCCGTGGCCCTCACGGCCGT
>JBOGIC010000180.1:0-5150 GCA_050744985.1 Acidimicrobiales bacterium | reverse complement strand
ACGCGACCCCGGCTGGCTCAGCCGTTGGCGCAACCGGCCCGGGTCGATCGCGGTGCGGTCGGCCACCTGCATCAGGTACTGGTCGCGCACGAGGTCACTGGGATGCTCGGCGATGACCGCCAGCGCCGCCTCGGCCGCCCGGGCCCGGCCCTCGGGCGAACGGACGTCGGTGGCGTCCAACACCCGCCCCAACCGGAATGCGAGGAACGGCCGCGCGTCCATCACCGCCGCCCGCAGGGCCGCCGGGTCGGTGCGAGCAAGGTCGGCCGGGTCCTGGCCCGCGGGCAGGGCGGCCACGGCCACGTCCACCTCGAAGCGCCGTTCCCACTCGTACACCCGGGCCGAGGCCGCCTGCCCGGCGGCGTCGGCGTCGTAGGCGAGCACGAAACGGCGGGCGAAGTTCTTCAGCACCTGCACGTGGTCTTCACCGAACGCCGTCCCGCACGTCGCCACCGCCTGTTGGACCCCGGCCTGATGGAGCCCGATCACGTCCGTGTACCCCTCGCACACGACTACCTCGCCCGCCTCCACCGCCCGGCCCTTGGCCCAGTTGAGCCCGTAGAGCACGCGGCTCTTCTTATAGAGAGGTGTCTCGGGCGAGTTCCGGTACTTGGGCGGCGGCCCGCCGGGCAGGGTGCGGCCCCCGATCCCGACCGCCTCGCCCCGGGCGTCGAAGATGGGGAACAACACCCGGGCCCGGAACCCGTCCTGGGCGCGCCCGGCCGAGTTGACGAAGCCGAGCCCGGTGTCGCGCAGCACGTCGGACGGCAGCCGCAGCGCCCGCAGCATCGTGTCCCAGCCGTCGGGGGCCCAGCCCAACCGGTAGGCCCGGACCACCTCGCCGTCGTAACCGCGCTCGGCCCGCAGGTAGTGGCGGGCGGCGGCCGCGTCCGGGGCCGACAGCAGGCGTTGGTGGTACCAGTCGATCGCCTTCTCCAACGCCTCCCGCAGGACGGCCACGCGTTGGCGCTCCAACGAGACCGCCGCATCGTCGTAGTGCAGTTGGACGCCGGCCCGCCCCGCCAGCCGCTCGACGGCCTCGGCGAAGTCGAGATGCTCGACCTCGCGCACGAAGGTGATCACGTCGCCCCGGGCGCCGCACCCGAAGCAGTAGTAGAGGCCCTCGGCCTGGTTGATGGAGAACGACGGCGTCTTCTCGCCGTGGAACGGGCACAGGCCCTGGTACCGCCGCCCCACCCGCTTCAGGCCGATGTGCTCCGAGGCGATCGCCACCAGGTCGGAGGCGGCCCGCACCCGCGCCACGTCCTCCGGCAGGATGCCCATCGCCGGGAGGCTACCGACACCTCTCTTATTACGCGATGCTCTCGCGGTGGCGGCCCTCGCAACGATCCTCCTGCTGTTCAGCGCGGTCACGAGCCACTATCCGACCGGTGAGGGGCCCTACGGGATCGCCATCGCCGACTTCGACGGGGATGGGGACGGCGACCTGGTCACCGCCGACTTCCGCTCGAACACGCTGTCCGTGCTGTGGAACCAGGGCCGGGGGACGTTCGGCGGCGGCACGACGATCGCGGTGGGGTCCCGGCCGCTGGAGGTCGTCGCCGCCGACCTCGACGGTGACGGCGACCCCGACGTGGCCGTCACCAACGACAACTCCAACACGGTCTCGGTCGTGTTGGACCTGGCCCGGCGCACCGACGTGCCGAGCGGCGGGTCCGGTCCAACCGCCCTGGCCACCGGCGATCTGGACGGCGACGGCGACCTCGACCTGGCCGTCGCCAACAACCGGTCCAACACCGTGGCGGTGCTGACCAACGACGGTCACGGCCGGTTCGCCCCGTCGGGGAGCTACGGCGCCGGCGGCGACGGCGGCCTGTTCTCCGTCGCCCTCGGGGATGTCGACGGTGACCTCGACCTCGACGTGGCCGTGGTGGTGCAGTCCTCCAACGCCGTCGCCGTGCTCACCAACACGGCCGGCCTGCTCTCCCCGCCGGTGCTGCACCCGGTCGGACGGGCTCCCATCGGCGTTGCGGTCGCCGACCTCGCCGGCGACGGGCGCCCCGAGGTCGTCGTGGCCAACCTCGACGGCCGCAGCCTGTCGATCGTCCACCCCGCCGGCGGGCCCACCGGGACGGTCGACCTGCGCGGCGACGAGCCCCACTCGGTCACCCCCGCCGACCTCGACGCCGACGGCGACCTCGACCTGGCCGTGCCCCTCCACAACCACGACATGGTCGAGGTGCTGCACAACGACGGCTCGGGGGCGCTGACGGCGGGCGGGCTGTACGGCGCCGGCCGGGGCCCCACCATCGCCGCCGCCGGGGACCTCAACCGGTTCGGCCACACCGACCTGGCCGTCGCCAACGTCGTGACCAACACGGTCAGCGTGCTGTTGGACGACGTGTGCGCATCCGCCCCTCCAACCACCACCAACACGCAGGCCACGGCCACCGACGGCCCCGACATCCTCGTCGGCACCGCCGGCCGCGACCGCATCGCCGGCGGAGCCGGCGCCGACATCATCTTCGGCCTCGGCGGCGACGATCTTCTCAGCGGCGGCGGTGGCGACGACATCATCTGCGGCGGCGACGGCCACGACCGGGTCTCCGGCGACGCCGGCCTCGACGCCTGCGGGGCCGAGCTCGCGATCGGCTGCGAGCGCCGCCTGCCCCCTCCCCTGACCAGCACCGTCTGGTAGCCCGCGGTGGCCTACGCGCTGTTCGACTGGGACAACACGCTCCGCGACGGGTGGACCCTCGAGTACTGGATCACCCACCTCGTCACCGTGGGCGTGCTGACCCGCGACAACGAGCCGGAGTGGCGGGCCCTGCGCGCCCGCTACGAGTCCGGCCGCATCGGCCACAACCGCCTCGCCCTCGAGGCGAACCGCGGCTACGCCCGCGAGATGGCCGGCCGCCCGGCCCGGGAGATCGTCGAGCGGGCAGAAGCGTTCGTGGCCGGCGGCGACCGCGACCGCGTGTTCCCGTGGGCCGCCGGACTGCTCCACCGGCTCGCCGGCGACGGCGTCCGACCCGTCATCATCACCGGCGCCCTGGCCGACCTGGTCCGCGTCCACCTGCGCGCCATGGGGCTTGCGTCGGGGGAGGTCGACGTGCGGGGCTTCACCCTCGCCGTCGACCGCGACGGCCGCTACACCGGCCGCATCCGCGCCAACCCCGGCGTCGGTGCCGCCAAGCGTCGCCTCGTCCAGCGCCTGGCGGCTACCGGGGAGGTCACCCTCGCCGCCGGTGACTCGGTGTCCGACCTCCCCCTGTTGCGCGCCGCCGCCCGCCAGCTGATCGTCGGCCCGGCCGCCGCAGAGCTGAGCAGGGAGTTCGGCGCCACCGCCACGACGATCTCCTCCCCCGCCACGCTGACAGGCGTCACCATCAGGTGACGGTGTCGCTTGTCGTCACCATCAGGTGACGGGTGTCGCTTGTCGTCACCATCAGGTGACGGTGTGCACCACCTCGGCGAAGTGGCAGGCCACCGGGTGGCCCTGCCCCCGGTCGACGAGGGCCGGCACGTCGGAGGCGCAGATGTCCTGGGCCTTCCAGCACCGCGTCCGGAACCGGCACCCGCTGGGCGGCGCGATGGGGCTGGGAAGCTCCCCACGCAACACGATCCGCCGGCGCTGGCGCTCGCGCACCGGGTCGGGCACGGGCACGGCCGACATGAGGGCCTGGGTGTAGGGATGGCTCGGGGCGCCGAACACGCCGGCGCGCGACCCCGACTCGACGATCCGGCCCAGGTACATGACCGCCACGTCGTCGGAGATGTGGCGGATGACCGACAGGTCGTGCGCAATAAAGAGGTAGGCCAGCCCGAGACGCCCCTGCAGCGCCTCGAGCAGGTTGACGACGCCCGCCTGGATCGACACGTCGAGGGCGGATACGGGCTCGTCGAGCACGATCACGGCCGGCTCGAGGGCCAAGGCCCGGGCGATCCCCACCCGCTGGCGCTGGCCCCCGGAGAACTCGTGCGGGTACCGGGGCGCATCGCCGGCGTCGAGGCCCACCACCTCGAGCAGCTCCCCCACCCGGGCCGTCAGGTCGCCCTTCCACCGGTGGACCTTCAGGGGCTCGGCGATGATGGCCCCGACGGTCAGGCGCGGGTCGAGCGAGGCGAACGGGTCCTGGAACACCATCTGCACGTCCTTGCGCAGCACCTCGATGCCGTGGAACCGGATCTCCCCGCTCGTCGGCGCGTCCAGCTTCAGCACCGACCGCCCGACCGTCGTCTTGCCCGAGCCGGACTCGCCCACCAACCCGAGCGTGCGCCCGCGGCGCAGGTCGAAGGAGACGCCGCACACCGCATGCACCTCGCCGATCCGGCGCCGCACGAAGCCGCTCCGGTACACGGGGAAGTGCTTCACCAGGTCACGCACCTCCACGACGGGCTCGGCGAGCGTCACCGTGCCGGCACCTCGTCGAGCTCCTCGGCGAAGTGGCAACGCGACGACTGCCCCGCGGGTCCGACGGCCCGGAGCTCGGGATGGTCCTGCCGGCAGACGTCCCGGGCGATCGGGCACCGCGGGTGGAACGCGCAGCCGGACGGCGGGCGCAGCAGGTTGGGCGGGTGGCCGGGAATGGAATCCAGGGGCGTTCCCTCCGGGGCGTCGAGGCGGGGCAGCGACGCCAGCAACGCCCGCGTGTAGGGGTGGCGCGGCCGGGCGAAGACATCGAAGACCGAGCCGGTCTCGACCACCTCGCCGGCGTACATCACCTGCACCCGGTCGGCGATGCCGGCGACGAGGCCGAGGTTATGGCTGACCAGCACGATCGCGCTCTGGGTCTCCTCCTGGGCCCGGTCGAGCACCTCGAGGATCTGGGCCTGGACGGTGACATCGAGCGCCGTCGTCGGCTCGTCGGCGAACAGCACGTCGGGGTTGTTGGCGATCGCCATGGCGATCATGGCGCGCTGGCGCATACCCCCGGAGAACTCGTGGGGGTACTGGCTCGCCCGCTCCGTGGGGTTCGGGATGCCGACCAGTTCGAGCAGGCCGACAGCCCGCCGCATCGCCTCCTTGCGTGGCACCCCCGAGTGGTGCACGGTCACCGCTTCGGCGATCTGCTGGCCGATCGTGCGCACGGGGTTGAGCGAGGTCATCGGGTCCTGGAAGACCATCGCGATCTCCTCGCCGCGAAGACGGGCCAGGTGCTTCTCGGACCGGCCGACCAGCTCCTGGG
>JBOGIC010000179.1:0-4738 GCA_050744985.1 Acidimicrobiales bacterium | reverse complement strand
CCGAAGTCGTCGCGGAGCCGTACGAGCCCGGTGGTGGCGGCATGCTGATGTGCACCTTCGCCGACCCGGACGGGAACTACTTCCAGCTGGCGCCGCCCTGGAACCCCGAGTCGACGTAGAAGCACTCGCTATCCTGGTCACCTGGCCGGCCCGATCTCCTACCCGTAGTCCCGATCGTTTGCTCCGCGATTGTGGTCCCTCAGAGGGCCAATCGCGCGGAGTAAAGGGTGAGAAACCGCCTACGTGGCCAATGCGATCAGCGCACGGCGGTCGGGCGCGCCCTTGGCGGTATGCGGGAGCTGCTCCAGGAGCAGGATGCGGTCGGGCACCTCGGCGGCGCTCAACCGGTCCGCGACCTCGCTCCGGAGCTCGGCCTCGGTGATCTGGGTGCCGGGCGTGACGGCGACGGCGGCTTCGACGCGCTCGCCGTAGGTCGGGTCGGGTACGCCGAAGGCGGCGGCGTCCACCACCGCGGCGTTGGCCAGCAGCGCGGCCTCGACGGCGCCGGGTGCGATCTTCTCGCCACCGCGGTTGATGAGCTCCTTGATGCGGCCGGTGAGCCAGAGGTAACCGTCGTCGTCGACCCGGCCGAGGTCACCGGTCGCGAACCAGCCATCCGCGAAGGCCGAGCGATCGGCGTCGTCGTCGTTGAGGTAGCCCGCCGTCAGCGCGTCACCGCGCACGAGCACTTCGCCGTCCCGGATGCGGACTTCGACCGAAGTGGGCACGCCGACGGAGCCCCTCCTCCCGCGGCGCGCCTCCCCAACTGGCACCGACGTGGCCTGGTGCGCGGTCTCGGTCATGCCGTAGGCGCCCACGATCGGCGCATGGAACGTGGCCTCGATCGATGTGGCGACCGGCTCCGCCAGCGGGGCGCTGCAGCTGCGGATGACGCGCAGCCGCAGCCGGTCGGGCCCCGGGTACTCCTGCGCCGCCCGCGCGAGCAGGATCTGATGGATCGTCGGAACCGCGGTGTACCAGGTCGCGCCGGCGCCCACCATCTCGGCCCAGAACCGGCTCGCGCTGAACCGGCCCACCTCGGGGAGCGTCACCGTCCCGCCGGTCGCCAGGGTGGCGAGCAGGCCCGTCATGAGACCGTGGCCGTGGGTCAGCGGCATGATCGCCACGGTCGCATCCTCGGCGGTCAACTCCAGCGACCGGATGATGCCGCGCAACGACGCCGAGACGTTGGCGAACGTCCACGGGACGGCCTTCGACCGCCCGGTGGTCCCGGCCGTGAACATGATCAGCGCGGCTTCGTCGGGAAGGGACACAGACCGCGCCGGATCCCGCCTCGAGATGCCCGAGGGCGTGACCAAAGCGCGGGCGCCGATGTCGGCCAGCCGCGTCTCGATCTCGCTCGCGGTGAGCCGGGGATCAAGGGGCGCCGCGACGGCCCCCGCCGAGGCGATCCCGAACAACCCGAGCACGAACTCGATGCTGTTCGGCGCCGACAGCCCGACGGCGGCGCCGGGCCCTGTTCCGGCCGCCCGCAACTGGTCGCCGGCCCGGGCCGACGCCGCGACCAGCTCGGCGTACGAGTACGCGGTGTCACCACTCGCCGTGCGTACCGCGATGCGGTCGGGGTCTCCTTCGAGAAGCCCGAGCAGCGTGGGACTACTCCCCGGCGGCAAACTCGGACCGGAGCGCATCGCCGTTGGCGTCGAGCGCGGGTGACGGGATCCCGGTGCCGAGCGAGTTCCACGCGCCGTACTTCATGGGGCTCCCGGGCACGTCGTAGCCGCCGACGCTCTTCACCATCCCCCGGGCTCGGATCTGGGCCAGGTCCCGCGTGTCGGCGACGTTCAGCACGATGCCCACCGGCACGCCGGCCTGCTCCAGGCGCTCGCGCCATGTCGCCGCCGTGGCGGTCCCGAGCACGGCTTCCATCTCGTGCTTCAGGGCCGTCCAGTTGTCGCTGCGCTTCTCGTTCGTGTCGAAGCGGTCGTCGGTCGCCAGTCCCGGCTTTCCCAGGGTGGTGACGAGCATGCCGAAGAGGTGGTCGTTGCCGACGGTGATGGCAAGCGGCTGGTCCTGGCAGGAGAACGTGTCGAAGGGGTACATGAACGGGTGGCGGTTGCCGATCCGCTCGGGCCGCTGCCGGAGGCCGAGCGCATCCATAAGGCCATGCTCCAGGAGGGCGAACGTGGAGTCGAGCATGGCGACGTCGACGGTGGTGCCTCTCCCGGTGCGTTCGCGTGCCGCCAGCGCGGTGACGATCCCGCAGTAGCCGTAGACACCGGCGGCGATGTCGGAGATCGACGTGCCGACCCGCGTCGGCGGGCCGTCGGGCCAGCCGGTGGCGTCCATGATCCCGGACAGGGCCTGGATGATCGTGTCGTAGGCCGCCTCCTGGTGCAACGGGCCGTACTGCCCGAAGCCGGAGATCGAGCAGGCGATCAGGCGCGGGTGCTCCTGGACGAGCTCCTCGGGATCGAGGCCGAGCCGGGTCATGACGCCGGGGCGGAAGTTCTCGACCACGATGTCGGCCTTGGCGATCATCCGCCGCACGAGCGCGAGGTCGTCGGGGTCCTTGAGGTCGAGGGCGATGCTCTCCTTGCCGAGGTTGGCGAAGCGGTAGTACTCGCTCGTGCCGTCGGGGAGGAACGGGCCCATCTGGCGGGTGTCGTCCCCCGTTCCCGCTCGCTCGATCTTGATGACCCGGGCGCCGGCGTCGGCCAGCATGCGGGCACACGTCGGACCGGACAGCACCCGGCAGAAGTCGAGGACGGTGACGCCCTCGAGCGGGTAGGGCTTGGTCGGGTCGAGGTGGTCGACGGGATCGATGGGCGCCATCAGGAACCTCGTTCGGGTGTGGGAGCCGTGGCCGGGATCGACGTCACCGGATTGAGCTTCTGGAGGTGGCCGCTCTCGGTGCCGTCGGTGGGATCGATGACGCAGTTGATCAACGCCGGCACCCGCGCCTCGAGCGCCGCTCGCAGCGCCGCCTCCAGCTCGGTTGGGCTCGTGACGTGGTAGCCGGTGCCGCCGAAGGCCTCGATGAGCCGGTCGTAGCGGGCGTCACGCATGAGCACCGTGGGCGCCGGGTCGGACGACACCGGGTTCACCCCGTCACCCTTGTAGATCCCACCGTTGTTGAACACCACGACCACGACGGGTAGCCGGTACCGGCAGATGGTCTCGAGCTCCATGCCGCTGAAGCCGAACGCGCTGTCACCCTCGACGGCCACGACGGGCTGCCCGGACTCGACGGCGGCGGCGATCGCGTAGCCCATCCCGATCCCCATGACGCCCCATGTACCGGTGTCGAGCCGGTGCCGGGGCCGCGACATGTCGACGACGTTGCGAGTGATGTCGAGCGTGTTGGCGCCCTCGTTCACCAGGTAAACGTCCGGGTGCCCGGCCAGCACGTCGCGCACGGCCCGCAACGCACCGTAGAACCCCATCGGTTCGCGCGCCGCGGCCAGGCGGGCGCTCATTCGCTCGGCGTTCGCCGCCCGCTTCGACCGCAGCTCGTCGCGCCACACCGCTGGGGCGGAGACGGGGTGGGCGCCGAGTCGCTCGACGAGCGCCGACATGACCGACCCGATGTCCCCGAGCAACGGGGCGGCCACCGGTTGGTTGCTGTCGAACTCGGTGGCCGACACGTCGAGGTGGATGAACTTCGCGCCGGCGTCCCATTCGGGTGCTTCGCCTTCACCGAGGAGCCAGTTGAGCCGGGCCCCGACGAGCATGACGACGTCGGCGCGCTTGAGGGCGAGCGACCGGGCCGCGGAGACAGAGTTCGGATGGTCATCCGGAAGCAGGCCCTTCGCCATCGACATCGGCAGGTACGGGATGCCCGTCTGCTCGATGAAGCTCCGGATCGTCTGGTCGGCCTGGGCGTACGCGGCCCCCTTGCCGAGCACGACGAGCGGCCGCTCGGCGTGGGCCAGGAGGTCCAGGGCCCGCACCAGCGACGGCTCGTCCGGGAGCTGCGCCGGTGCGGGATCGACGACCGTGAAGATCGATGCCGCCCCCACGTCCTGGCCGACCGTCGCGCTGAGCACGGCGGCCGGGAGATCGAGGTAGACGCCGCCCGGCCGCCCCGATACCGCCGTCCTGATCGAGCGGGCGACCCCGAGGCCGATGTCCTCGGGCCGGTCCACCCGGTAGGCCGCCTTGGCGAACGGCTTGGCCGCGTTCATCTGGTCGAGCTCCTCGTAGTCGCCCCGCTGCAGGTCGACGATCGGGCGCTCGCTCGAGCCGCTGATCTGGATCATCGGGAAGCAGTTCACCGTGGCGGCGGCCAGCGAGACGAGGCCGTTGAGGAACCCCGGGGCGGACACGGTCAGGCAGATGCCGGGGCGGCGGGTCAGGTAGCCGGCGATGGCGGCGGCGTTGCCGGCGGAGGCCTCGTGGCGGAAGCCGATGAACCGGATCCCTCTCGCCTGCGCGAGACGGGCCAGGTCGGTGACCGGGATCCCGACGACCCCGTACATCGTCTCGACCCCGTTGGCCAAGAGCGCGTCGATCACCAGGTTGAAGCCGTTGGTGAGCGGCGACGGCTCGTTCCCGACGGGCATGGCCGGGAAGCTACCAATCCCCGGAGAACGCGTGCGTGCGAGCGCGCCCGCGACGAGCTTCGGTGTTTCTATTTTCCTGCCCCGCTCGGGACCGCGACCTACTTGGACAAGGCCTGCTGGAACGCCGCCGCCACTCCGGCCACGTCCCCCCCGGCCTCGACCAGGCCGTCGTACAGGCTCGGGAACGTGGCGCCGCTCTGGGACAGCCCGAA
>JBOGIC010000178.1:0-2381 GCA_050744985.1 Acidimicrobiales bacterium | reverse complement strand
GGGCCCGACCCGGCCCATCCGGACGAGCCCCCGCTCGACCGCATCGTCCGGTTCCAGGACCCGGTCGCCCTGCGCCCGTTCTGCGCGCCGGTCGGGGTGTCGGTGGTCGCCGTCGAGGCGGACGTGGGCGGCTCGGTGGTGCGCTTCGGGGCCGGCGACCCCCTCCTGGGCCAGCCCGTACGGCTGGGGCCCGACTGCAAGTTCGACAGCCGCAACCGCACCTTCGCGCCCGACGGGTTCGAGCCCATCTCCGACTTCCGCCTCGAGGTCGGGTCGGTGTTCGCCGGCGCGTCGGCGCCGGCCGTCGCCCGCAGCAGCCCCGAGGAGCCACCGGGATCGACGGCACCGTACGCCGACGGCATCTTCCAGCTCGACGTCGACCCGACCCCGTGGAGCCCGAGCGACTTCGGCTACCGGGAGGCGACATGGGCCGAGCGGTCGTGGGCCGTCGTCGCCCGCAAGCTCGCCCGGCTGGTCACCCAGCAGCCGGCCGACGAGCGGGCGGCGCGCATCCGGGAGCGCCGCCTCAAGGAGCACGCCGTCGAACGCCTGGGCGCCATCCGGTTCCCGATCCAGCTCATGGAGCGCTACCGCGGGCTCATCGACCGTGAGCTCGTGATCGCCGCCAACCCGACCGGCGTGCTGGCGTACCTGGCCTCGCTGCCGGCCGTGGAGTTCTTCGGTGAGTTCTTCGACTTCGACACCGACTGCCAGACCGGCACCGTGACGGGCACGCTCGGTGCCCCCGGCGCCGAGCCGGTCCCGGCGGCCCCGAAGGCGGTGCGAGCCCGCTCACCCCGCCTCCGCACCGCGCCCGAGGAGTAGACCGTGCGCGCTCGAAGCGTGCGGATGTTCTCGGCCGAAGGCCCGACTGACGCGACCGTCGACAAGCCTGACGAGTTCGGCTGGTGGGACTGGACGGTCTTCCTGCTGCACACGGCGGCCGAGGTGGAGCACGCCCTGCTCGTGCAGTACCTGTATGCCGCGTATTCGCTGCCGACCTCGTCGCCGATGCAGCGGACGATCACCGGGATCGCCAAGGAGGAGATGGGCCACCTGCTGACGGTCCAGAACCTGCTGCGGTTCATCGGTGGCCCGCTCAACTTCGAGCGGGAAGACTTCCCGATCCGCACGTTCCTCTACCCGTTCCCTCTGCGCCTGGAGCCCCTGTCCAAGACGTCCCTCGCGAAGTACGTAACCGCCGAGATGCCCGCCGAGGCGGCGTCGTCCGAAGAGATCCAGGAGATCGTCGCGCTGGCCACCGCGGCGGCGGGCGGGATGGGCGTGAACCGGGTGGGCGTCGTGTACGACGCGCTGGCCGCGGTCTTCGCCGACGGCGCCAAGTTGCCGGACACCGACTTCCGGCCCGACACCGCCGGCGGTGCTCAGGGCAATCCCCAGGAGTGGTTCGCGTTCGGCGGCCTCATCGTGCGGGCCGTCCGGACACGCGGCGAGGCGGTCGCCGCCCTGCGCGCCGTCGGCGAGCAGGGGGAGGGATCGGGGACCCCGCCCGCCGGCGCCCCGAAATCCCATTTCGACAAGTTCCTCGAGATCTACAGGACGTTCCCCGAGACCTCGCCGGCCCTCGCGATTCCCGTCGATCCCAACACGCGGCGGGTCCTCACGACCGACGCGACGCTCGAGCGCGGCCGCATCACCCACCCGACCACACGCCTCTGGGCCCACCTGTTCAACGTCCGCTACCGGATGTCGTTGCTCGACCTGTCGCACGCGCTGCATGTGACCGGGCCGCTCCGCGAGGACCTGCGGGATTGGACGTTCGCCGAGATGCGCGCCCTGCGCGGCCTCGCCCGCAAGCTCGTGACGCTGCCGCTCAAGGAGACGCCGGCGGAGGGGGATGCCCCGCTCGCCGGCCCGCCCTTCGAGTTGCCGTTCACGCTTGCCCTGCCCGACAACGAGCGTGACCGCTGGCGTACCCACCGGGCGCTGCTCGACACGAGCAAGGACCTCATCGCCCGCATCGCGGCCACCGGCGACACCAGCCCCCTTCTCACCGACCTCGCCGATGCGGACGCCGCCGCCCTCCCCGTCGTGGCGGCCCAGCTCGCCTGACGTTCTTGTAAGGCTGAACCACCGGAACGGTGGTTCAGCCTTACAAGAACCACTTGGGGGTCAGCCCTGGCCCGGCGCGCACCTGCCGCTGTTGCCGGCCGGCTTGCAGAGCGTGGTCGGCGGCGACGTGGTCGGCGGTGTGGTCGTCGGCGGCGAGGTGGTGGGCGGCCGCGTGGTCGGGGGAACGGTCGTGGGCGGCAGGGTCGTGACGGTGACCGGCGGGACCGTCGTCGCTGCGGGCGGGACCGTCCCCGAGCCCGTCCCCGAGCCCGCGCTGGGCCCCGACGGCGGAGTGGTCACCGCCGCGC
>JBOGIC010000177.1:0-4577 GCA_050744985.1 Acidimicrobiales bacterium | reverse complement strand
GCCGCAACCCGCGCCAGGCGCGCACGCCGGGTCGCGCCGCCGCGCCACGCCGCCGCCGCGACGACCAGCAGGCCGAGCGCGATCGATCCCTCGTAGGCCAGCGCCGACAGTACGACCAGCCCGACGACCGCCGGCACCGACCCCGCGCGCTTTTCCTCCCGATACTGGCGGCACACCAGCAGGGCCGCCCACAGCAGCAGGCACAGCGACAGCATGTTCGGCGCGTTGGTGATCCACAGGCGCATCGAGCCCCGGTTCGGAAGCGAGACCCACGCCAGGGATGTGAGCACGGCCAGCCGGGTGGGGAGCAGGCGCCGGGCCACCTGCCACACGAGCACGGCGGCCAACCCGTTCAACCCGGCCAGCAGCAACAGGTGCGGCAGGGAGTGGGCGCCCAGGAGGCTGAACGTGAGGGCGTGGTAGCTGCTCGCCACCGGCCGCCACCGGAACGGGAAGTCGGTGATGCCTTCGAAGCGGGCCACGGCGGCGAAGTACCAGTCGTCGACGATCAGGTCGCCGCCCCAGAACGCCCACACGAGCGTGGGCAGGGCGGCGGCGAGCGCGAGGAACACCGGCCACGCGAGCCGGCGCCCCGTGCGCGTCTCCTGTACCTGCGGGATGTCGGTCGCCGTCGCCATGTCGTGATGATCGACGCCCGCACCCCTAGCCTTGACGATGAAATGGGCGACAACGGGCACCCATCCGCGACGCTCGCCGTGCCGGGCGCCTGGTACGTCGCCGCCCTGGCCCGGGATCTGCGCGGGCACCGTCCCGTCGCCCGCGTGGTCGGCGGTACGCCGATGGCGCTGTTCCGCGACGCCGCCGGCCGCCCGCACGCTCTCCTCGACCGGTGCCCGCACCGCAACGTCCCGCTGTCGTACGGGAGCGTCCGCGACGGCGTGCTCGAGTGCTGCTACCACGGGTGGCAGTTCGACGGCGACGGTACGTGCCGGGCGATCCCCGGCCTGGTCGGTGAGCCCGACCGGCGGGCTCGCCACGCCGGCGCCTACCCGACCGTCGAGTCCGACGGCTTCGTGTGGGTGCAGCCCGTCCCGGGCGACAGCGGCGACGACCCCGGACCGTTCCGGTTCCCGCACGTCGGCGACCACGGGTACACGACCGTGCGCCGGCACGCCCGGTTCGAGGCGGGCCTCCACGCCGCGCTGGAGAACACCCTCGACGTCCCTCACACCGCCTTCCTGCACGGCGGCCTGTTCCGGGGTGGGCGCGACCCGGTCGAGATCGACGTGATCGTCCGCAACACGCCGACCGGCGCCGAGGCGGAGTACGTCGGGGAGCCCCGGCCGGAGGGACTGGCCGGTCGCATCCTGGCCCCCGAAGGGGGCGTGGTCACCCACGTCGACCGCTTCCTGCTGCCGTCCATCGCCGAGGTCGAGTACCGGCTGGGCGTCAACCACCTGCTGGTCACGTCGGCGTTCACACCCGTGTCGGAGTTCGAGACCGACCTCCACGCCGCCATCACGTTCCGCCTGCGGCTGCCGCACGCCCTCGTGCGCGCCGCGATCACCCCGATCGCCAACCGCATCGTGGGCCAGGACGCGGCCGTCCTGCGCCGCCAGACCGAGGCCGTCCGCCGCTTCGGTGGCGAGCACTTCGCCTCGACCGAGCTCGACGTGCTCGGCCAGCACATCCGCAAGCTCCTCCGGCAGGCCGCCCGCGGGGAGGCGCCCGACCCGGACATCGAGCGCCGGCTGCGCATGCGGGTCTAGAGCGCCGCCAGCACCCGCAGGTAGTTCGCCCCGAGCACCCTCGCGATGCGGCCGTCCGGCCACCCCCGGGCAGCCATGGCGTGCACGAGCACGGGCAGGTCGGAGGCGGTGGGCATGTCGCGGGGCGTGGTGATCATGCCGTCCCAGTCGCTCCCGATCGCCGGCGTGTCCTCCCCGCCGATGCGCACGACGTGCTCGAGATGGCGCACGACCGCATCGGCCGTCGAGCCGCCGAGGAAGCCCCGGTGGAACATGATGCCCACGACCCCGCCCCGGCCGGCGATGGCCCGCACCTGGTCGTCGTCGAGGTTGCGCCAGCTGCGGTGGACACCCGAGACCCCGGTGTGCGACACGATCGGGGGGACGGCCCGGTCGTGCACGTCCAGCGCGTCCCAGAACGTACGCACGTTGGCGTGCGCCAGGTCCACCAGGATGCGTCGCTCGTTGAGCCGTTCGACGTAGGTGCAGCCGAGCGGCGTGAGGCCCCCCCGGCCCCCGAGGGGTGCACTCGACGCACCGAGGACCGAGCGGGTGAGGTGGACGAGGGTGACCCGCGACACCACGTCGGGGATGGCGTCGACCGACGTGGCCGCATTCCCGCCCTGGAGGGCCACGAAGCAGGCGAACCGGCCCACCGCTCGGGCCGCCCGGTAGCCCGCTTCGTCGCGCACGACGGCCACGGCGGACGCGAGCGCCGCCACCAGGCGCTCGACGTTCGTCCCCAACACCGCGAGCCGGTTCGCCCGCCGGCGGAACGGGTTGGTCGAGATGCTCACGACGGCGCCGGTGAGGCCGCCGTCGCGCATCCTCGGGAGATCGGCCTGGGAGTACAGGCGGGCCCCGAGCACCCCGCGGCCGTGGGCGCGCCGCACGTCGTAACCGAACACGCGCGTCCACACGAACGACTCGCTGTGGATGTCGATCACGTCCGGGGGCAGGTCCATCCCCCCCTCGTCTAGTGGATCACGCCTCGGTCGCGGTCGCGCAGGGCGCGCCGCAGGGCCGCGCCACCGGCAGCGTGATCGGCTTGACGCCGGTGCGGGCGGCATCCGCGTCGGGGAAGTCGACCACCTTCGCTCCGTCGAGGGCGGTGGCCATGAACTTGCGCCAGATCGGAGCGGCGTGGACGCCGCCGGTCAGGCCGGGCACGGCGCGTGCCGATGCCGGGTCGCCGACCCAGACCGCCGCCGCCAGCGTGGGCACGGCGCCCACGAACCAGGCGTCGGCCGAACCCTCGCTCGTGCCGGTCTTGCCGAGCGGCTTCCAGCCCGGGAGCGTCGCCGCCGCGCCGGTGCCCTCGGCGACGGCCTCCTGGAGCATGTCGACGATCTCGGCGTTGACGGCGGGCTCGACGACTTTGGCCGGCTCCGGCGCCGCCCGGTACATCTCCCGCCCGTCGGCCCCGACGACCCGGTCGATGAGGTGCGGGGTGACGTGGGTGCCGCCGGCCGCGAACGTGCCGTAGGCCGACGCCAGCTCCAGCGGCGACACGCCGTAGGCGAGGCCGCCGAGGGCGATCGACGGTCCCCGCTCCGCCGGCGACCCGAGCGCACCGTCGACATCGATCCCGAGGCGCTGGGCCACGCCGGCGATGCGGTCCGGGCCGAGGGCGACGCCCAGTTGGGCGAACGCGGTGTTCACGCTGTTCACGACCGCCTCACGCAGGTCGACGAAGCCGTAGTCGGCATCCTTGAAGTTCCGGACCCGCCACGGGGCCCGCCCGGCCCCGTAGTCGATCTCGACGGGACCGTCCCCCACCAGGATCTGCCACGGCGGCATGCCGTCCTCCAGGGCGGCGACGGCGGCGAGGGGCTTGAAGGTGCTCCCGGGCTCGCGCCGGCCCTGGGTGGCCACGTCGAAGTCGCCCTGAGCGGCCAGCCCACCGTCGTGGAGGGCGCGGACGGCGCCGGTGCGGGGGTCGACGGCCACGACCGCACTGCCGAGCCGGGACGAGACCGCGTTGGTCGCCGTGTCGGCCGCCGTGCGGGCCGCCGCCTGCACGTCGAGGTCGAGTGTCGTGTGGATCTCGACACCGCCGGTGAGCAGCAGTCGCTTCCGTTCCTCCTCGGTCGCCCCGAAGGCGGGGTTGGCGAGGAACTCGCGCTTCGCCGCCTCGACGGTGAACGGCTCGCTCACCCGGAACTCCCGGTGCGGGACGACCCCGAGCGGCGCCTCGAACGCCTCCTTGGGCGCCCCCATCGCC
Source organism: Acidimicrobiales bacterium (assembly GCA_050744985.1). Taxonomy (GTDB): domain Bacteria; phylum Actinomycetota; class Acidimicrobiia; order Acidimicrobiales; family AC-14; genus JBOGIC01. The sequence continues at coordinate 644 of JBOGIC010000177.1, read as the reverse complement.
GCCAGCACCTGGTTGCGCCGGAGGCGGGCGGCTTCGGGATTGTCCCGCGGGTCGGTGGCCACCGGAGCGCGGATCAACCCGGCCAGCAGCGCCGCCTGGGTGAGGGTGAGGTCCTGGGCCCGCACCCCGAAGAACTCCTCGGCCGCAGCCTCGACGCCGTAGGCGCCCGAGCCGAAGTAGACCTGGTTGAGGTACCGCTCGAGCAGCTCCGCCTTGCTGTACCGGCCCTCGAGGGCCACGGCATAGACCAGCTCCTTCGCCTTGCGGGCCACCGTCGGCTCGTCGCCGGTGAAGTTGGCCTTGGCCAGCTGCTGGCTCACCGTCGAGGCGCCCTGGGTGACCTCGCGGGCCTGGAGGTTGGCCAGCGCAGCCCGGGCGACGGCGTTGGTGTCGTAGCCGCTGTGGCGCCAGAACCGCTGGTCCTCGGCGGCGACGATGGCTCGTTGGACCACCTCGGGGATCCGGTCGAGGGGCACGACGCGCCGGTTGATCCCGTCGTGGAGGATGGCCAGGCCGGTGCCGTCGGCGGCGTGGACGGTGGAGCGCTGCTCCAAGGGAGGCAGGCCGCGCGAAGCCACGGCCCGGGAGGCCGGGCCCGAGGCCAGGCGCAGGGCCGGTTCGCCGGCCAGGCCGAGGGCGACGAC
>JBOGIC010000176.1:0-2234 GCA_050744985.1 Acidimicrobiales bacterium | reverse complement strand
ACCAGGTCGGCTCCGACATCGGCGGCCTTGGTGAAGATGCCGCCGCCCAGCCGGGCGAAGACGGAGATCAGCGAGCCACCGAAGCCGAGGCCGATCAGCGCGTCGACGGCCTCCTTGTCGGTGTGGTCGGTGAGGATGAGGACCCCGAGCAACATCACCGCTACCGCGGTGACCGCGTAGGTCTCGAACAGGTCGGCCGCCATGCCGGCGCAATCGCCGACGTTGTCGCCGACGTTGTCGGCGATCACGGCCGGATTGCGCGGGTCGTCCTCGGGGATGCCCGCCTCGACCTTGCCGACCAGGTCGGCGCCGACGTCGGCCGCCTTGGTGAAGATGCCGCCCCCGACCCGCATGAACAGGGCCAGCAGCGACCCGCCGAACCCGAACCCGACGAGGATGGCCGTGGCCGTGTTCTGGAAGATCATGATGATGACGGTGGCGCCCAGTAGGCCCAGCCCGACGGTGAACATCCCCGCTACGCCGCCCGTGCGGAACGCCACCTTGAGCGCCGCCGGCAGGGAGCCGCTACGGGCGGCCGCCGCGGTGCGGACGTTGCCCCGCACGGCCAGGCCCATACCGATGAACCCCGTGAGGCCCGACATCAGGCACCCGGCGAGGAAGGCCAGCGTGCGGTACAGACCCGATTCGAGGTAGCTCAGGGCCGTCGACCCGTCGGGCCGGAGCACGGCCGTGGACGTGAGCCCGACGAGGAGGGCGACGGGCACGACGATGACCGCGATCGTCTTGAACTGGCGCTTGAGGTAGGCCAAGGCCCCCTCCTGGATCGCCAAGGCGATCTCCCGCATCTTGGGTGTGCCCTCGTCGGCCGCCAGCACGCCCTTCATGAGGGCGTAGCCGACCCCGAGGGCGATCAACGCGGTGGCGGCGGAGAACACGAGCCAGAACCACTCGGCGCCGCCGAGCTCGAAATCCTGGAACCCGCCTTCGGCGGCGAAGATCATGCCGATTGCTCCCTTCCTAACTTCCTGACGTAGATCTGACGGGCGACCTTGTCGCCCAGCGTGCGGGCCTTGCCGTCGACGCGGACCACGATCGGCCCGTCGAAGGGGTGCTTCTCGAGCACCTCGATCCCGACCCCCGGGCGCACGCCGAGCGTCTCGAGGAACGCCACCACGTCGCCGTCGACCGAGCCCGGCACCGCGACAACGGCCCGATCACCGGGCTCGAGGTCGTACAGCGGCGGCAGGGTCGGGATCTCCGCCACCTCGGGCGGTGGGATCGGGAAGCCGTGCGGGCAGGCGGCCGGCCGGTCGAGCGCCACGTAGAGCCGCTCCTCGACCTCCTGTGGCAGCTCGTGCTCGAACGAGCCGGCCAGGCGGTCGGCCTCGTTCCAGGCGTAGCCGAGCATATCGGCGAGGAACCGCTCGACGATCCGGTGCCGGCGGATCGTCGCCACCGCCGCCCGGTGGCCGGCGCTCGTGAGCTCGACGCCCTTGTAGAGCTTGTGGTCGAGCAGCCCCCGCTCGGCCAGGCGCTTCACCGTCGCCGTCATCGTGCCCGGGGAAACCTTCAGCGACTCGGCCAGCGCGCCGGTGTGCGCGTCGTGACCGTTGTGGGCGAGCCGGTAGATCGCCTTCAGGGTCTCGCGTTCGGACTTCGTGAGCGGTGGCTCCATATTTTCCGGGCAGCATAATCGAGGTTTTGGCGAGCTGAAGACCTTCGCCGCGATCAGGGTCGCCCTACAATCCGCACCGGCATGGCCCCGACCGAGGTACGCGCCGACTTCCCCGCCGAACCGGCGAGTGCGGGCCAGGCGCGGCGTTTCGTCGACGCCACGCTCCGGAGCTGGGAGTGCGACGGGATCGTCGAGACCGCCACCCTGTTGATCAGCGAGCTGGTGTCGAACGCCATCCTGCACGCGGGCACCACCATCCGGGTCGTGATCCGCCTGGGCGACGAGCAGGTGCGCGTCGAGGTGCAGGACGGCAGTGCCCGGGGGCCGTCCCGCAAGCATTACTCGTCGATGGCGACGACGGGCCGGGGCCTGATGCTGGTCGAGACGCTGTCCGACCGGTGGGGGGTGGCGACGGCGCCGACGGGCAAGTCCGTGTGGTTCGAGCTGAGCCGGCCGGCCGGCTCGGAGCGGCGGCGTGGGGTCGCATAGGCCATGACCGACACGGCGAGCCTGGTCGAGGTGCACATCGTCGGCATGCCGCTCGACGCCTACCGGGAGGCCGCCGAGCACGGCGACGAGTTGCTGCGGGAGTTCGCCC
>JBOGIC010000175.1:0-3690 GCA_050744985.1 Acidimicrobiales bacterium | reverse complement strand
CGAAGCTCCCGCGTCCGACTTACGACCGGGCTCAAGTGCACCAAGCAATGCCGACGTCGCCGGGCGGCCCCCACGAGCACCAGCATTCATCCGCCGCACGCGCCCCGCCAGGGGCACGGTGACTTACCAGAACGAAAGGCTCCTCACGAGGGCGACGGCTTGAGGTGGGCGAGCAACCGGTCGAAGCCGTTCAACACCCTCTCGAGCTCGCCGGCTTGCTCGTCGGACTGTGCGGCCACGGCCGCCGCCTCCAGGCGGGCTCCGGCCACCAGGGCCGCCAGCTCCTGCACCTGAAGGACCGACGGCCGGGATGCAGCATGACCACCGACACCGTTGCGACCCGCACCGTCGACCACTTCGTCGACAGCATCGGCCGTGGCACCGGCGTGCCGGCCGAGCTGTTCGCCGCGGACGCCGTCCTCGACGCGACCGTTCCGGGATGGCGCTTCGGCGTCGAAGGGCAGCAGGCCGTCGCCGCGCAGTACAGCGACTCGTTCGCCGTCCCCGGCACGTTCGAGGAGCTCGAGCGCCTGGCCGTCGGCGACGCGGACGTGGTGACCTACCTGCTCACGCGGGAGGAGCAGGGCGTACCCCACGCCGCCCCCACCGCCACGTCCTCCGCCTCGACTCCGGCGGGCGGATCTCGCGGGACCGGTTCTTCTGCGGCGGCCGGTGGGACGCTTCTCTGCTCGCCGAGATGGCCGCCGCGCAGCATGCTGGTTGACATGCACACTGCGGCGCCGTCGGTCGACGACCTGCTCGCCGGCGCCCAAGACCGCCGGCCGTTCACGAACCCCGACGGCCGCTCGAGCGCCGACTTCGAGCACGTCCGTATCGACGGCGTCGCCCACGTCGTCAAGTACGTCCACCTCGATCACGACTTCACGATGCGGGTGTCGGGTGACATCCGGTGCCGGACCGTGCGGGCGTGGGAAGCGGGGCTCCTCGACTGCGCCCACGACTTCGTCGACCATGCGATCGTCGGTGCGGCACAGGGCTGGGGGCGCAACGGTTGGGGCGCCGCGCTGCTCATGCGCGATGTGTCCGCCGAGCTCCTCCCCCAGCGGGACGTGACGATCCCGGCCCAGCAGCACGCGCTCTTCGTCGACCACCTCGCCGGGTTCTGCGCGGCCACGTGGGGCTGGCAGGACCGTCCCGGCACGGGCCCGGGTCTCCTGCCGTACGACGCCCGCTGGGAGTGGTTCGGCCCGGCGGCGCTCGAGGGCGAGCGCGCCCTGGGCTGGCCCGAACGCGTGCCCAAGGTGGCGGACGAGGGCTGGCGGCGGTTCGACGAGCGGGCGCCGGCGGACGTCGTGGGGATCATCGAAGCGTTACGGCCGGATGTCACCCCGCTCACCGCCGCGCTCCGGCGCACCCCCTCGTGCTTCCTTCACGGCGACGTGAAGGCGTCGAACACCGGTCGCGCCGCCGACGGCCGGGCCCTGCTCATCGATTGGGCGTACGTCGGTGAGGGGCCCGCCTGCCACGAACTGGCGTGGCACCTCGCTCTCGACCGCTCTCGGCTGCCCGTCTCCAAGGAGGCGACGGCGGACGCCTTCCGAGTGGCGCTCGAACGCCACGGGGTCGACACCTCCACCTGGTGGGACGTTCAGCTCCGCCTCTGCCTGCTCGGCGCCCTGGTGCAGTTCGGGTGGGAGAAGGCCCTGGGGGACGACGACGAGCTGATGTGGTGGTGCGACGCCGCACGGGAGGGGGCGGCATGGCTGTGATGCCCCAGGCGCACGCCTACTCGGCGACCGGTGGGGCATGGGAGCGCGGTCCGGCGCTTGTGTACGACCGGCTCGCAGATGTGCTTGTCGTCGCTCGCCGGTCTCCTTACGCGGCGGGCGGGTCCTCGACCTCGGGGCCGGCACCGGTCCCGCCAGTCGCGCCGTCCTCGCCGCCGGGGCGGCCCACGTCGTCGGTGTTGATGCCGCCGTCGGGATGCTCGCCCATCGGGCCGATACGCGACCGCCGGCGGCCAGCGGGGGGGCGTCGTCACCGAGCACGGCGGCCGCCCGCTCCGGGCTGTAACGGAAGGTCGCGACCAGCCCGTCGCACCGGCCCCGGAGCACCACCGCGTCCTGGGCCGCCCGTTCCGACCAGGCGTCGACGAGCGTGGTCTTGCCAATCCCGGCGTCGCCCTCCACCATCACGAGGCCACCCCCCGCATGCATCGCTTCCGCGAGTGCGAGGTCGAGCGCCGCCATCTCCACGGCCCGGCCCACGACTCCCACGGGCGCCGGCCGACCCGCCGCTCCGACCGCGGCCTCCCCGGCACCGTCGGCGCCAGCGAGGACCCGCCCGTACATCGCCTCGGTCTCTGCGGTCGGCGGTACGCGAGGTCGTCGCTGAGGCGAGCGCGTGCCCGCCCGTAGGCCGCCAACGCCGACGCGGGGCGGCCGGCGGCCAGATGGGCTGCCATCAGCGCCCGGAGGACGACCTCGTCGTAGGGATCGCGGACGAGGGCCTGCTCGGCCAGGGCGGCCGCCGAGCCGTGGTCACCGGCCGCCACGGCGGCGTCGACGGCCAGCCGCAGGACCTGGGTGATGGTGGCGGCAACGGCGGCGCGCTCGGCGAGGATCCAGTCGCCGTCCTCGTCGGGAAGGAGCTCGCCGCGGGCCAATCCCAAGGCCGCACGCGCTGCCGCTCGCGCCGCGCCGATCCGGCCCTCACCCAGCGCCCGCGCCGCGACGGCGGCCAGGTCGCGCAGCTCGCTCAGTTCCAGCCACTCGGGTGATCAGCGCATAGGCCGGTCCCGACCGGGCGATCCGCTCCGCCCCGAGCGCGCCCCATAGGCGTGACACCAGCACGCCGACCTGATCGGCCGGGCGCACGGGCTGGTCGTCGCCCCAGAGCACGTCGGCGATGTGGTCCTCGGAAACCGGCCGCCCACCGGCCAGGGCCAGGCCCTTGAACCGTTCTTGTAAGCCAAACCCACCGAGTCGGTTGTCCTCAATTACAAGAACCATCAGTGAGGTCAGATCTGCAGAGCCGCCCGCAGCGCGAAGAGCACCCCGCCGGCGACGAGGACGCAGGCGGTACCGACGGGAATGAGCCGCATGAGCGTGCCGAGGCGGCTCGGGCCCGAGGTTGAGACCCGGGCCGCCAGCCCCGAGCGCGCCCGCACGAGCACCAGACCGAGACCGAGCAGCGTGGCGGCCATGCCGGCGCCGTAGGCGACGACGAGGGCCACGCCGAACCAGGCGCGCCCGATGGCGATGGCGCCCAGGAGCACCACCAGCGCCGACGGGCTCGGCACCAGCCCACCCACCAGGCCCATCGCGACGAGCCCACGCCAGTCGACCGCCACCGCCCCGCCGGCGGAAGGATGGGGATGGGGGTGCGGGTGGGGGTGCGGGTGGGAGTGGGACCGCCCGCGGGCCCCGGTCGCGGCGAGCTCGAGCGCGTCGACCTCGACCTCGACCTCGACCTCGAGCCCGACCTCGACCGGCGGCCGGCGCGCCCGCACCGAGCAATACAGGAGGTTGGCGCCGACGGCCGCCAGTAGGACCCCGCTGACGAAGCCGAACCACGGGTAGAGCGTCTCGGGGGCCAGGGTCGTGGACACGGACAGGATCAGGCCGAGCACAAGGACACCCGCCGTGTGGGTGAGCGTCATCGTGATGCCGATCAGCCACGCCTGGCGGAACGACCCTCGTTGGCCCACGAGGTACGCGGCCATGACCG
>JBOGIC010000174.1:0-6053 GCA_050744985.1 Acidimicrobiales bacterium | reverse complement strand
ACCGAGATCACCCGGCCCGACGGGTCGGTTGCGATGTCGTTCGGCGCCTCGGGTGTGGCGCGCACAGTTGCCTTCCTGATGGGCTGCCTGGCCTCCGGGTTCACCGGCTTCATCGGCATGACGCTGGCGACCCGCGGCAACGTGCGCACCGCCGCCGCCGCCCGCTCCGGCAACATGGCCGACGCACTCACGGTCGCCTTCCGCACCGGCGGCGTGGCCGGCATGTTCACGGTCGGTCTGGGCCTGCTCGGGGCGACCGTGATCATCATGCTCGCCCAGAACACGGCGTCGGCGATCCTGATCGGGTTCGGGTTCGGTGGCTCCCTGATCGCCCTGTTCATGCGAGTGGGCGGTGGCATCTTCACCAAGGCCGCCGATGTCGGCGCCGACCTCGTCGGCAAGGTCGAGGCCGGTATCCCCGAGGACGATCCCCGCAACCCCGCCACGATCGCCGACAACGTGGGCGACAACGTCGGCGACTGCGCCGGCATGGCGGCCGACCTGTTCGAGTCCTACGAGGTCACCCTCGTCGCGTCGATCATCCTGGGCTACGCCGCGTTCGAGTCGATCGGCCTCAACCCCGTGCTGGGCGTGATCTTCCCGGTGATCGCCCGGGCCATCGGCGTGCTGGCGTCGATCGTCGGCGTGTACATGGTGCGGGCCAAGGAGGGCGACCGGTCGGCCATGGCCCCCATCAACCGGGGCTTCATCACCGCCGGAGCCCTCACGGTGGCGGGCACGTTCCTCGTGGCCCAGTTCTACGTGAAGAACCTCCGGGTGTTCTGGGCGGTCGTGGCCGGGCTCGTGCTGGCCCAGGTCGTCAGCCGGCTGACCGAGTACTTCACCTCGACCGAGACGGCGCCCGTGCAGGAGATCGCCGAGTCGGCCCGCACCGGCCCGGCCACGACGGTCCTGTCCGGTCTCAGCGTCGGCCTGGAGGCGACGGTGTGGGCGATCGTCTCCATCGCGGCGACGATCGGCGTGGCGCTGGCCCTCGGCCAGGGCGACATCCAGTTCTCGCTCTACCTGGTGGCGCTGGTCGGCATGGGCATGCTCGCGACCACGGGCGTCGTCGTGTCGGAGGACACGTTCGGGCCCGTGGCCGACAACGCCGCCGGCATCGCCGAGATGTCGGGCGAGTTCGAGGGCGAGCCCGAGCGGATCATGGTGAGCCTCGACGCCGTGGGCAACACCACCAAGGCGATCACGAAGGGGTTCGCCATCGGCTCGGCGGTCATCGCCGCCGTCGCCCTGTTCGCCGCGTTCATCGACACGGTGGGTTCCGAGCTCAACATCGGCGCGGTGGGCTCGGCCCTGTTCACGAACCCGCTGACCCAGATCAACGTGGCCGAGCCCAAGACGTTCATCGGCCTGCTCATCGGGGGCTCGGTGGCGTTCCTCTTCTCGGGCCTCGCCATCCGGGCGGTGGGCCGCTCGGCGGGCACCGTGGTGCAGGAGGTGCGCCGCCAGTTCCGGGAGCACCCGGGGATCATGGACGGCTCCGAGCGGCCCGAGTACGGCCCGGTGATCGACATCTGCACCCAGGCGTCGCTGCGGGAGCTGGCCACGCCGGCGCTGCTGGCCGTGCTGACCCCCGCCATCATCGGCTTCGGCATCAACTACCAGGCCCTCGGGGCGTTCCTCGCGGCCGTGATCCTCACCGGCCAGCTGATGGCCGTGTTCCTGTCCACCTCGGGCGGGGCGTGGGACAACGCCAAGAAGTACATCGAGGACGGGCACCTGGGCGGCAAGGGGTCCGAGGCCCACAAGGCGGCCGTCATCGGCGACACCGTCGGTGACCCGTTCAAGGACACGGCCGGCCCGGCCCTGAACCCCCTCATCAAGGTGATGAGCCTGATCTCGCTGCTGCTGCTGCCGGCCATCATCAGCCTGCAGGACAACGACGTCGCCCGCTACGCGATCGCCCTCGCCGCCCTGGTCGTGCTGATGGGCGCCATCGCCTTCTCCAAGCGCAAGACGGTCTCGTTCGTCGAGGAGCCCGACGACGCCGGCACGATGACCGCCGACGTCTCCTAGCTCGGCGTCGTCGTCGGGTCGGTGCGGCCCTCGGGCTCGGTCGCCGGCTGCGCCGCCTGCGCCGCCTGGCTTCGCTTGCGGGCCTTCCACGCCTCGCGGGCGATGGGCACGAACGAGATCAGCAGGATCAGGCCGATGATCGGCAGCAGGTACCTGTCGATGTCGGGGATCGACTCACCGAGGATGTACCCGAGCGTCGTCACCCCGACGGCCCACAGCAGCGCCCCGACCACGTTGAACGTGACGAACGTGCGGTACGGCATCTTGCCCACGCCGGCCAGGATCGGGGCGAACGTGCGCACGAACGGCACGAACCGCGCCATGACGATCGTCTTGGGGCCGTGCTCCTCGAAGAACGTCTCGGCCTTCTCGACGTGGCTCTTCTTGAAGAACCGCGATTCGGGCCGATTGAAGAGAGCGGGGCCGGTGCGCTTGCCGAACCAGTAGCCCACCTGGTCGCCGAGCACGGCGGCCACGAAGCACCCCACCAGGATCACCGGGAAGTTCAGGTCGCCGCGGGCGGCGAAGAGGCCGGCCGTGAACAGTAAGGAGTCGCCCGGCAGGAAGAAGCCGATGAGCAGCCCGGACTCGGCGAAGACCATGACGAACAGGCCGATCGTTCCGAACGCCTCGAGCAGCGACTTGGGGTCCATTCCCAGCACCGTAGACTCGAATGGCGCGCTCGCGGCGTAGGTTCGCTCTTGACAGCGCCGCCCGGCCCTGCACAACCTCTCCCGCCGCAGGGCGCATCACGTCCGACCCGAAAGGCGCCCGACCCGAAAGGCGCCCGACCAGAAAGGCACAGTGGCCAAACCGCTCGTCATCGTCGAGTCACCCGCCAAGGCCAAGACCATCGCGGGGTACCTGGGCAGCGACTTCGTCGTGGAGTCGTCGGTCGGGCATATCCGCGACCTGCCGAGCCGGCCCACCGACATCCCGCCCGCCTACAAGGGCGAGGCGTGGGCGCGCCTGGGCGTCGACGTGGACAACGGCTTCAAGCCGCTCTACGTCCTCCTCAAGGAGAAGAAGGACGTCGTCGCCAACCTGCGCAAGCGGCTGAAGGAGTCCGACGAGCTGTACCTCGCGACCGATGAGGACCGCGAAGGGGAGTCGATCGCGTGGCACCTCCTCGAGGTGCTGTCGCCGCCGGCGCGGGTGCCGGTGCGGCGCATGGTGTTCCACGAGATCACACCGGCGGCGATCCGCGACGCCGTCGACAACTGGCGCGAGCTCGACCGCCGCCTGGTCGACGCCCAGGAGGCCCGCCGCATCCTCGACCGGCTCTACGGCTACGAGGTGTCGCCCGTCCTCTGGAAGAAGGTGCTGCCGCGGCTGTCGGCCGGGCGGGTGCAGAGTGTCGCCACCCGCGTGCTGGTCGACCGCGAGCGGGCGCGCATGCGGTTCCGCCCGGGCAGCTACGCCGACATCCTGGGCACGTTCGCCAAACACGCGGAGCGCTTCGGGGCGACGCTGTCGTCGGTCGACGGCGTGCGGCTCGCGACCGGGCGTGACTTCAACGAGACCGGCCAGCTGGCCAACCAGGGCGCCGGTTTGCATCACCTCGACGAGGCCGGGGCGGCGGCGCTGGCCGACCGGCTCGACGGCGCCGACTTCGCCGTGCGCTCGGTGGAGGAGAAGCCCTACAAGCGCACGCCCTACCCGCCGTTCATGACGTCGACGTTCCAGCAGGAGGCGGGGCGCAAGCTGCGGTTCTCGTCGGCCCGGGCCATGAGCGTGGCCCAGCGGCTCTACGAGAACGGCTACATCACCTACATGCGCACCGACAGCACCAACCTGTCGGAAACGGCCATCAGCGCCGCCCGCGCCCAGGCCGCCCAGCTGTACGGCCCCGAGTACGTGCCGGCCGAGCCCCGCCGCTACCAGAAGAAGGTGCGCAACGCCCAGGAGGCGCACGAGGCCATCCGGCCGTCGGGCGACACGTTCCGCACGCCCGAGCAGGTGGCGCGGGAGCTGGCGGCCGACGAGCGGGCCGTCTACGAGCTGATCTGGAAGCGCACGGTGGCGTCGCAGATGGCCGACGTGCGGGGCCGCAGCCTGCAGGTGCGCCTCGGCGCCGTGTCGTCGTCGGGCGAGAACGCCGAGTTCGTCGCCGCCGGCAAGACCATCGAGTTCCCGGGGTTCCTGCGGGCCTACGTGGAGGGCTCCGACGACCCCGATGCCGAGCTGGAGGACCGCGAGGTCCGGCTGCCCCAGCTGGCCGTGGGCGACGCGCTCGACGTGGCCGCGCTGGAGGCCCGGGGCCACACCACCCAGCCGCCGGCCCGCTACACCGAGGCGTCGCTCGTGAAGGCGCTGGAGGAGATGGGCGTCGGCCGGCCGTCCACCTACGCCACGATCATCGGCACCATCCAGGACCGCGGCTATGTGTGGAAGAAGGGCAGCGCGCTGGTGCCGTCGTTCGTCGCCTTCGCCGTGGTGGCGCTCCTCGAGCGCTACTTCGCCGAGCTGGTCGACTACGACTTCACGGCTCGCATGGAGGACGAGCTCGACAACATCGCGACGGGCCAGGAGGAGTCGCTGCCGTGGCTCTCCAAATTCTACTTCGGGAACGGCCGGCCCGGGCTCAAGAGCCTCGTCGACGACCGGCTCGGTGAGATCGACGCCCGGGAGATCAACTCGATCCCGATCGGCACCGACGACGCCGGCCAGGAGATCGTCGTGCGCGTCGGCCGCTACGGGCCGTACGTGATGCGGGGCGAGGAGCGGGCCTCGGTGCCCGAGAACCTGGCGCCCGACGAGCTGACCGTCGCCATGGCGGAGGAGCTGCTGACGGCGCCGAGCGGCGACCGGGTGCTCGGCGACGATCCCGGGACGGGCCTGCCCGTGATCGCCCGGGCGGGGCGCTTCGGGCCCTACGTGCAGCTCGGCGAGGCGAGCGGGGACGCCAAGCACAAGCCCCGCACCAGCTCGCTGTTCAAGGACATGAGCCTCGACTCGGTGACCCGGGAGCAGGCCCTGCAACTGCTGGCGTTGCCCCGGGTGCTGGGCAAGGACCCGGCCGACGGCGAGGAGGTCACCGCCCAGAACGGGCGCTTCGGCCCCTACGTGAAGAAGGGCAAGGAGACGCGCAGCATCGAGTCCGAGGAGCAGCTATTCACCATCACCCTGGAGGAGGCCCGTGCCGTGCTGGCGCAGCCGCGCCGTGGGCGAGGGGGCGGGCAGGGCGCGGCGGCGGCGCCGTTGCGCGAACTGGGCCCCGACCCGGTGAGCGCGGCATCCGTCGTCGTGAAGGAGGGCCGCTTCGGCCCCTATGTCACCGACGGCACGACCAACGCATCGCTGCGCAAGGGCGACACGGTCGACGAGATCACCATCGAACGGGCGGCCGAGCTGCTGGCCGACCGCCGGGCGAAGGGCCCGGCCACGCCGAAGCGCCGGTCGAGCCGGGCGGGCGGGGCGACAAAGAAGAAGTCCGGGTCCTAAGAGCGCTCCGCGCCGCCTTCTAACCTCGCGGTGCTGTGGCTGAAGAGCCTGAGAGTCAAACCTCGGTTGGGAGCTGGTTCCGCCGGCGCCGGCCCGAGTTCTTGAGAGGCGAGCTGCTCCCGCCTGAAGACAGGCGCGCGCCGCACGACGAGGAGACCGTCCGCACCGACGCGGTCCTCGCCGACGGGGATCTCGGCGGCCCCCGGCTGCTGGGCTCGAGCTCGTTCTTCCGCCTGTGGCTGGCCCAGGTCGTGTCCTCGCTGGGTGACTGGATCGGCCTGGTGGCGGTCCTGTCGCTCGCCGCCCGGGTGGGTGGCAGCTCACCGGAAGCGGCCGTCGGCATCGTCATGAGCGCCCGCATGCTCCCGGGCTTCTTCCTCGGGTCGGTCGGGGGCGTGCTGGTGGACCGGTGGGACCGCAAGCGGGTGATGGTCACCTGCGACGTGGGCCGCGGCTTCGTCCTCGCCACGTTGCCGTTCATCGACACGGTGGCCGGCCTGTTCGTGGCGTCCCTGATGCTCGAGGTGCTGACCCTGCTGTGGTCGCCGGCCAAGGAGGCGTCGGTGCCGAAC
>JBOGIC010000173.1:0-4853 GCA_050744985.1 Acidimicrobiales bacterium | reverse complement strand
GTGTCCAGTCCAGCGCGGGCGCCTGCACCAGGATGTCGGCTTCCAGGGCCATGAGGGCGCGGCTCGGCTCGATGCCGAGCTCCTCGCCGAGGTGCCGCTTCGCCCGCTGGAACGCGCGGAGGGCGTCCGCCTGGCGGCCGCACCGGTAAAGACCCAGCATGAGTTGGCACCAGAGCCGTTCACGCAGGGGGTGGTCCTCGAGCAACGACCGCAGGCGCGCCACCACCTCGGCGTGCCGGCCGAGGGCGAGCTCGGCGTCGGCCTGCTCCTCGAGGGCCGCCAGGCGTAGCTCCTCCAACCGGGCCACCTCGACCGAGGCGAAGTCGTGGTACGCGAGGTCGACGAGGGCCGGACCGCGCCACAGCGAGAGTCCCTCGGTCAGCTGTTCGAGCGCCAGCGCCGGGTCGGACGCCGCCAGCGCCGCCCGTCCCTCGTCGAGGAGACGTTCGAACCGGCGTGCGTCAATGGCGTCGGGCTCGACGGCCAGTGCGTAGCCCGGGGCCTGCGTGCGAACGAGGGGTGCGATGTCTCCGCCCGTCCCCGCAGCGGCGGCGGCGAACGCCTGGCGGAGGTGCGAGATGTAGGTCTGGAGCGTGTTGAGGGCGCTCGCGGGCGGGGAGTCGGGCCATACGGCGTCGATCAGCCGGTCGGCGGAAACCACCTGGTTGGCGTGGATGACGAGCAGCGCCAGCACCACCCGAGGCTTCGGCCCGCCCAAATCGACGCGCCGGTCGTAGCACGTTGCTTCGAACGGGCCGAGGATCCGGAGCTCCACGGCACGGTCCGCAATGTCTGAGGAGACCGCCGTCATCCGTTACCTCCGCGGGAACGCCGATCCACGCTACCCCTCAGCGCGTGCGTACCGGCACTTCGCGACCGTCGACACGTGACCGCCGCCCATAAGGTAGGTTATGTTAAGTTGAGCGGCCGTCATTCGATCCCGTTAGGCGGGACGCCTCCGCGAACTGCTGTCATGCGCAGCCGGAATGTCAGCGGGAACGCAGCGGACGTGTCAGCGCCCGTGCGCACGCAGATGTCAGCGGCTGTGCGCAGCGCGATGACACCAGTTCTCTAGACCTGCGAGGTCTTCGCGGCAGTCGACGACGCGTTCTTCTTCCGGGTCGTACGGGCCGGTGCTGGGGCCGGCTGCCGAGCAAGGAGCTGGGCCAGCTGATCGTGGAGTTGGGCCAGGCTGGCTCCATGACGCTGACGCTCCACCTCTAGTTCCGTCTGTGCGCTGTCGAGGCGGCGGGCGAGTTCCTCTGCCCGCTCCGTCGCCGCATGGGTGGTTGCGTGTGCCTTCGCGAGGTCGAGCTCGAGCCGGTGGACGCCCTTCTCGGTGCGGGCCAGCTGGTCGGCAAGCCGCTTGTTGGCTGTCTCCGAACTGGCGGCCCGGTGATCGGCCGCATCGGCGCGTGCCTCGGCTGCCGCCAGGGTGCTTCGCACCTGTTCGAGATCCTCGATCAAACGTTCCGTTTCCTCATGGTGGGCTGCTGCTGTCGCGGCCGCAGCCCGTTCTTGCCGCCCCAGTTCGTCTCGGTGGTCGGCCAGCGCCCGGTCGAGGGCGTCCTGCGCCGAAGCGGCGTTGTCCCTTGCGGCCACCAGGGCGGCTCGCAACTCCTCGAGCTCAGCCCGGTGCGCTGCCCGCTCGCTATCGCGATCAGCTCGCTCGGCGGCAAGTTCGTCCCGCGCCCGGGCAGCATCGTCCGCGGCCTGGGCGGCCGCCTGCTGTGCAGTCAGCACCTCGGCCGTCGTCTCTGCCCGCAACCGAGCCACCTCCGCAGCCTGACGCGTGGGATCGATCGCCCGGAGCTTGTCGCGGTAAAGGGTGAGATCGTCGAGGATGCCGGCCAGGTGGTCGAGGGAGGCGCCGAGGACGTCGGGCGAGGACTGCTCGGGAGCAGCGGCAAGACGCCGGCGACGAGCCTCGGCTCGATGGGCATTCGAGCAGTAGAGCCGCCGCCGTCCCCCGCCGGCGGATTGCATGACCGGCACATCGCAGCCGGCAAGGCTGCAGACAGTGATGTCCGGATTGGCGGCGGTGGGCTCAGGCACGGTCGAACTATAGCGGTACGGTTCGTTCGTTACCACTCCCCCTGCCCTCTGAAGTCGCTTGGAGAAGAACCGTTCCCGCAAGTAGTACCCTTTTCTCATGGCCATGGAGACCCGTTCGCACGCCGATCCCGGACCGACGATCGTCGTCCACGTCGAAAACGTGGACCCGGTCCCTGTCCCCCTCCGGCGGTCGGCCGACGGCGCCCTGGTGGCGGACTGGGGCCGCATCCCGGCTCGGGTCTACGTGGCCGGGCTGGCGGGCGACGGCCGGCGCACGATGACCGCCTGCCTCCAGTCCATCGCCGCCTGGCTATCGGGCGGGCGGGCCGACATCGACACGCTGCCCTGGGCGTCGCTTCGCTTCACCCACACGACGGCCGTACGCGCCGCGCTGGCCAGGGCGGTGAGCGAGGAGCGCTACGCCCCCGCCACGGCCAACAAGCACCTGGCGGCGCTGCGGGGGGCGCTCAAGGCGGCCTGGCGGCTCGGCATGATCGGCACCGAGGACTATCTGCGGGCGGTCGACCTCCGCCCCGTCGCCGGCAGCCGCCTCCCCGCCGGCCGGGATGTCGAGGCACACGAGCTCGCCGCTCTGCTGGCCGGCTGCGCCTCCGACGACTCCCCCGCCGGCGTGCGCGACGCCGCGGTGATCGCGCTCGCCTACCTGTCCGGGACCAGGCGCGCCGAGCTCGTGTCCCTTCACGTCGCCGATGTCGAATTGGACCCGCCCGCGGTTCGCGTGGTCGGCAAGGGCGGCCGCCAGCGCCTGGTGCCCCTCTCCCCCACCGCGGCACCCTTCCTCGCCGCCTGGCTCGAGCTGCGGGGGACGGGCCCGGGGCCCTTGTTTTGCCCGATCAGCCGGGGAGGCACACTCCGAGACGGGCCGTCGCTGACGGGCGAGGCTGTGCGCCAGCTCCTCCGCCGGCGTGCCCTCGCCGCTGGGTTGGTCGCGATCTCACCGCACGACCTGCGCCGTACCTACGCCGGCGACCTTCTCGACGCCGGCGCCGACCTCCCCGCTGTACAGCAGCTCCTCGGCCACGCCTCACCGGCCACGACGTCCCGCTACGACCGGCGGGGTGACCGGGCCCGCCGAGCGGCCGCCGAGCGCCTGCATCTCGAGTCGCCCGTCACCACGGACCTCCCCGCGGCAGAGTAGATCCGTCATTGTTCTGCGCGCTCGTTCTGGTCGCGCTACGAAGGCTCAACGAGCGAGCCGAACGGCAGCTCGGCATTCCGGCGGCTTCCTCTGACGCCCGCCCGCAGAGCTCACCTGGCCGTGTCGGTAACTGATGTCATGAAGAAGCGAGCGCGTCGCTTCCCGCTGATCGGCGGGGGCATGTAGATCCCCGCGGCAGCCCAGATAGGGAGTCGCCGGTGGTGGCCGCTACGCAAAGAAGGCGGAAGTCCTCCTCGCTCGGAGATCCGAGCGGGACAACACTCGGGGGTGCGAATCCAAAGCCCCGGAGCAAAGGAGGACTTCGCGTGCAACGACAGTATGTCGGCATCGACTTGCACCGCCGCCGTTCGGTGATCGTGCGCATGACCGAGGACGGCGAGGTGCTCGAGTGCGTGCGTATCAACAACGACCCCGTCGCCCTCTCCCTGGAACTCGCCAAGGCAGGCCCCGATCCGGAGGTCGCGCTGGAGAGCACCTACGGGTGGTACTGGGCGGCGGACCTCTTGCAGGCCGACGGCGCCAACGTCCACCTGGTCCACCCCCTCGGCCTGCACTGGGACGCCCGGCGGGTCAAGAACGACGAGCGGGACGCCACCGAGCTGGCCCACCGCCTACGCCGCGCCGATCTGCCCGAGTCCTGGATCGCCCCGCCGGAGGTGCGCGAGCTCCGGGAGCTGATCCGCTACCGGGCGAAGCTGGCGGCGCTGCGAACCTCGGCCAAGGCGCAGATCCACGCGGTGATGGCCAAGCTCGGCATCCTGCCGGCGCTCACCGACATGTTCGGCCCGACCGGCCAGGTCCTACTCGACGAGATGCCGTTCGAGGGCGCCTACGCCGTCCGGGTGGAGTCGCTGCGCGATCTGCTGGAGAACTACGACCGGGAGCTGGCCATGGTCGAACGGCACCTGCACCGCCGCCTGGCCGACCACAAGGGCTACCAGGCGATCCAGGCCCTCAACGGCGTCGGTCGCATCACCGCGGCGATCATGGTGGCCGAGATCGGCGACGTCGATCGCTTCCCCGACGCCCGACACCTGTGCTCGTGGGCGGGGCTCACACCCTCCCATCGCGAGTCCGACACCAAGGTTCACCGCGGCCACATCACCAAGCAAGGCAGCACCCTGGTGCGGTGGGCGGCGATCGAAGCGGTGGCCCGCTACCACGGTGGCGCCCCCATCGCGCCGGCGTTCATGCGCATCGCCAAGCGGCGGGGCGTGATGATCGCCCGGGTGGCCGCGGCCCGCAAACTGCTCAGCCTCATCTACTACGGGTTGCGGGACGGCGAGATCCGCTGCCTGGCCCGGGAGGCCGGCTGAGCACGGTTCGGACACAGCCAAGGCGCGAGCTCGAAGATCGACGTGGCCCCCCTCGGGCGAGGCCGGTGAACTGAGTGCAGCCCGCCTTGCTGTGGCCGGAACACACCATGCACCAACCCCTCGGGACGAAGGAATGTCCGGCAGCCGAACCCCACGGCCTGCCCCGCCCAGTTCCGGGCGCCAATGGTGAGGTCACTGCTGTGTCCACCCACAAGGAGGCAACCAGGAACCCCTGGCGGGGTTCCATCCCATTGTGGCTGGCGACAACCTGCCACCGGGGCCGTCAAGGCTTCCCCTTCGGG
>JBOGIC010000172.1:0-3259 GCA_050744985.1 Acidimicrobiales bacterium | reverse complement strand
TGGGGGCCGTACCTGAGCGAGCGGGCGTGGGGGACGGTCCGTGAGGACTACAGCCCGGACGGGCAGGCGTGGAGCCACCTGCCTCACGACCACGCCCGCAGCCGCGCCTACCGGTGGAACGAGGACGGGCTCGGCGGCATCTGCGACGAGGAGCAGGTCCTGTGCCTCGCCTTCGCCTTCTGGAACCGGCGCGACCCGATCCTGAAGGAGCGCATCTTCGGGCTCAGCGGCGACGAGGGCAATCACGGCGAGGATCCCAAGGAGTACTGGTGGTACCTCGACTCGACGCCCGACCACGCGTGGATGCGGTGGCGCTACCTCTATCCCCAGGACGAGTTCCCCTACGCCGACCTCGTCGCCGAGAACGGCCGGCGCGGCAAGGTCGAGCCCGAGTACGAGCTCGTCGACACCGGCGTCTTCGACGGCGACCGGTACTGGGACATCACCGCCGACTACGCCAAGGCGGCGCCCGACAACGTGTGCATCCTCCTGCGGCTGCGCAACGCCGGCCCCGAGCCCGCCACCATCGACGTGCTGCCGACGCTGTGGTTCCGCAACACGTGGTCGTGGGGGATCGACGGCGTCCGCCCGACGATCGTCGCCAAGGACGGGCGGCTGGTCGCGGAGCACTGGAAGCTCGGCCGGATGGTGCTGGCCGGCGAGGGCATCGGCGTGCCGCTGTTCTGCGAGAACGAGTCGAACGCGCCGCGCCTGTGGGGGGTGGAGGCGACGACGCCGTACCCGAAGGACGGCATCGCCGACCACGTGGTGCACCGCGCGCCGACGGTCAACCCCGACCGCACCGGAACGAGGGCCGCGCTGCGCTACCGCGTGACCGTGGGCGCCGGTGAGACCGCCGAGGTGCGTCTGCGGCTCAGCCCCGACGGCGAGGCGCCCGACACGGCTGTTCTCGCCGAGCGCGCCCGCGAGGCCGACGAGTTCTACGCGCGCCTCACGCCCGCGGGCGCCTCAGAGGACGAAGCGGCCGTCATGCGCCAGGCGTTCGCCGGCATGCTCTGGTCGAAGCAGTTCTTCCACTACGACGTGGAGCGGTGGCTCGACGGTGACCCCGCCGGCCCGGCGCCGCCGCTGTCCCGGCACTTCGGGCGCAACGCCGGCTGGCGCCACCTCAACAACGCCGACGTGATCTCGATGCCGGACAAGTGGGAATACCCCTGGTACGCGGCGTGGGACCTCGCCTTTCACTGCGTCGCTCTGGCCCACGTCGACGCCGCCTTCGCCAAGGAGCAGCTCCTCCTGCTGTGCCGCGAGTGGTACATGCACCCGAACGGCCAGCTACCCGCCTATGAGTGGTCCTTCGACGACGTCAACCCGCCCGTGCAGGCGTGGGGCGCGCTGCGGGTGTTCGAGATCGACCGGGCGGCCCGCGCCGCCAGTCAACAAGAGGCCGACTACGGGTTCCTCGCGCGCATCTTCCACAAGCTGCTGCTCAACTTCACGTGGTGGGTCAACCGCAAGGACGCCGAGGGCAACAACGTGTTCGAGGGCGGATTCCTGGGCCTCGACAACATCGGCCCCATCGACCGGTCCGCGCAGCTGCCGGTCGAGGGCCGCCTCGAGCAGTCCGACGGCACGGCGTGGATGGCGATGTTCTGCCTCAACATGCTCGAGATCAGCCTCGTCCTCGCCGAGCACGATCCGAGCTACGAGGACATGGGCACCAAGTTCCTCGAGCACTTCGCCTACATCGCCGCCGCCATCCACGACCGGGGCCTGTGGAACGAGGAGGACGGCTTCTACTACGACGTGCTGCACCTGGCGACGGGTGACCGCATGCCGTTGCGCGTGCGCTCCATGGTCGGCCTGCTGCCGTTGTGCGCCACCACCACGCTGGGGCAGGCGACGCTCGACCGGCTGCCCTACCTCGCCGGCCACTTCCGCTGGTTCCTCGAGAACAAGCCGCAGTGGGCGGCCAACGTCGCCCACACCCACGAGCGCGGCGACGGTACGGGACGGCTGCTGGCGATCGTCGACCGCGACCGTCTCGCCCGCGTGCTGGCGGTCATGCTCGACGAGGACGAGTTCCTGTCGGCGTACGGGCTGCGCGGGCTGTCTGCCCACCACCGCGAGCACCCGTTCTCGCTCGAGCTGGCCGGCCTCCACGCCGCCGTCGACTACGAGCCGGCCGAGTCGACCACCAACCTGTTCGGCGGCAACTCCAACTGGCGCGGCCCGATCTGGTTCCCCGTCAACTTCCTCGTGATCGAGGCGATGTCGCGCTACGCCCGGTACTTCGGCGACGACTTCACCGTGGAGCTGCCGACGGGCTCGGGCAACCATGTGACCCTGGCTGCGGCGGCCGACGAGCTGTCGCGGCGGCTCGTGTCGATCTTCCTCGATGACGCCGGCGGCCGGCGGCCCGTCTTCGGGGGCTACGAGAAGTTCCAGACCGACCCGGCGTGGCACGGCGCCATCCCGTTCCACGAGTACTTCCACGGCGACACCGGCATGGGCCTCGGCGCCCCCCACCAGACCGGCTGGACCGGCCTGGTGGCGGACCTCATCCTCCGGCGGCGCTAGCTAGCTAGGCGTCAGGCGTCAGGCGTCAGATCTGCTGGCCGCCGAGCGTCGTGCACGCCTGGTTGGCGGTGTGCCACTTGTTGCCGTGCCAGGTGTTGTTGTCGCAGGCGAAGTTGGAGTCGTACAGGTCGAAGATCACGTTGCCGGTGGCGGTGTTGAACGTGATCTGGTTGTCGCGCCCGTTCGGCGCGGCGAGCGAACCGATGGCGGCGCCCGTGCGCCGGGCGACGCTGATGCCACCGCCCCGGTTGTTGTTCGTGTTGTTGTTCTGGATGAAGTTGCCGAAGCCGAATACCCGGATCCCGTCGCCCGACGCCGAGCCGAAGAACCCGTTGTTGTAGACCTGGTTGCCGACGACGTAGGTGCCGCTCACGCGGGAGAACAGGCTGATGCCGTCGAGGCCGTTGCCGGCGACCGTGTTGCCCTGGATCCGGTTCCCCGGCGACACGCTCGGCTCCACCCGGATCCCGTCGTTGTCACACGTGCCGCCGAGCCGGCCCGCAGCGTTGTCCAGCACCTGGTTGCCTTCGATCAGGTTGTTGACCGCCGGCGCGCTCGGGAAGACGTGGTCGGTGTCGGAGACCTGGTAGATGCCGATCCCCGAGTACGGCCCGTTCCGTCGCGCCGTGTTGAACCGCACGGTGTTGTTGCTCGAACCCTCGATGGCGATGCCATCCCCGTAGAGGGTGCTCGGGGCCGGCGGATGGCCCTGCGAGGC
>JBOGIC010000171.1:0-4581 GCA_050744985.1 Acidimicrobiales bacterium | reverse complement strand
GCCGTTGGGGTCGCGGCTGGGGGGAGGGGTCGGGCCGCTGGGGCCGCGGGCGCGGCGGAGCCTGTGGCATCCCGACCGGGGACATGTTGACCGACATGCGGAACGGCTCACTTCGGGCCACGACGGGGCGCAGCCTAACCGCGCGACCCCGCCCGGCGGCACCTTCCGGAGGTGCTTTCCGGACGGTTCAGGACCGGGCCCGGCGCCCGCCGATGGGGAAGCTGCGGACCAGGTGGTTCCACCGGCAACCGGGGCACACCTCGACCATGTAACAGGCCAGCGTGTCGACCCGGCGGCCGAGCCGGTCGAGCTCGCGCGCCGTGGTGATGCAGCGGCCGTGGGCCGGGAGGCGAGGCCCGAACACGAACGAGACCAACCGCAACTGCTCGTCGTCACAGATCGGGCAGGCCTCGGTCATGGTCCGCCCGCAGTTCACGGCGGCCCGCATCAACTCGGGCTGGGCGTCGCAGACGTCGAGGCGGCTCAGCCGCCCGCGTTTGAACTCGTCGACGGTGTGCCTGCGGATGAGCCGGTAGTCGATCTGGCCGGGGGTGGACGGGCGTTCGCCCCGCCACGCGTCGGGCCGGAAGCTCGCGGGTCTCATCGGCGAACAGGGTAACCCGCGAGCCTCCCGAGCGAGACCCGAGGGCGCGTTGACGAACGCGTTCCCGTTCGCGATACTTCTCATCGATATATCGAAGCGATATATCGGCACACACATGCTGGAACTCGCCATCCTCGGCCTCCTCAAGGAGCAGGAGCTCCACGGCTACGAGCTGAAGAAGCGGCTCGTCGACGCGCTCGGTCCGTTCTCGAGCGTCTCGTTCGGATCGCTGTACCCGGCCCTCGCCCGCCTGCAGCGTGCCGGCGCCGTGGAAGCCTCCGCCCCACCGCCGAGCGGCGGCAGCGCCGACGAGCGACCGATCCCGATGACCGGTTCGATCGCGGGGGAGGCCGCCGCCTTCCGGGTTCGCCGGTCGGCCGAACGACGCTCGTCGCGGGTGCGCAAGGTGTACCGCATCACGCCCCCGGGCGAGGCACTGTTCAGCGAGCTCCTCAGCGCCGAGTCGCCCAACGACGACGAGCGGGCGTTCAACCTCAAGCTCGTCTTCTGCCGTTACCTCGCCCCCGAGGCGCGGCTGGGCCTGCTCGAGCGGCGCCGGGCGCAACTCGTGGAACGCCTGGCGCGGTACCGCAACTCGGGCCGGAGCCGCCGGGACCGGATGGACAGCTACATGCGATCGCTGGTCGACCATGACACCGAGGCAACCGAGCGCGACATCTCCTGGCTGGACGCGCTCATCGCCGAAGAGAAACAAGGCGCCCCGCCTGCCGCGGACGCCCTCGGAAGGAGACAGGACTCGTGACTCGAAAGATCCGCTTGGCCGTCGCGGGCGTGGGGAACTGCGCCAGCTCGCTCGTGCAGGGTCTCACCTACTACCGCGACGCCGATCCGGCCGAGACCGTGCCCGGCCTCATGCACGTCGAGCTCGGCGGCTACCACGTGCGCGACGTGCAGGTGGTGGCGGCCTTCGACGTCGACGCCGCCAAGGTCGGCCTCGACGTGGGGAAGGCGATCTTCGCCGGCCAGAACAACACGATCCGCTTCGCGCCCGTCGCCGAGCTGGGCGTGGAAGTGCAGCGCGGCCCGACCTACGACGGCATCGGCCAGTTCTACCGGGAGACGATCGAGGAGTCCCTCGACGATCCCGTCGACGTGGCCGCCGTGTTGCGCGAGACGGGCGCCGAGGTGCTGGTGTCGTACCTGCCGGTCGGCTCCGAGGTGGCTCAGAAGCACTACGCCGAGGCGTGCCTCGACGCGGGCGTGGCGTTCGTCAACGCCATCCCCGTCTTCATCGCCTCCGACCCGGCGTGGGCCCAGCGCTTCACCGACGCCGGCGTACCCATCGTCGGTGACGACATCAAGAGCCAGGTGGGCTCGACGATCGTCCACCGCATCCTCGCCCGCCTCTTCGAGGACCGCGGTATGGCCCTCGACCGCACCTACCAGCTCAACGTCGGCGGCAACATGGACTTCAAGAACATGCTCGAGCGCAAGCGCCTCGTGTCCAAGAAGATCAGCAAGACCCAGGCCGTCACGAGCCAGGTCGAGCACGGCATCGCCGCCGACGCCGTCCACATCGGGCCGAGCGACCACGTGCCCTGGCTCGAGGACCGCAAGTGGGCGTTCATCCGCCTGGAGGGCCGCAACTTCGGCGACGTGCCCCTCAACCTGGAGCTCAAGCTCGAGGTGTGGGACTCGCCCAACTCGGCCGGCGTCATCATCGACGCCATCCGCTGCGCGCGGCTGGCCCTCGACCGGGGCATCGGCGGCCCGCTGCTCGGCCCGTCCGCCTACTTCATGAAGTCGCCGCCCGTGCAGTACCACGACGAGGTGGCCCGCGAGCTGGTGGAGGAATTCATCCGCTGAGCGCCATATAGCGAATCGGTTTCTTGCACAATCGTCTTGCGGGTCCTCGTGATCACACGCACGAACCAGGAGACGATCATGGCGTCATACCAGCCCTCATGGGGCAACCAGCCCTACACGTCCGGCGACCAGCCGGGACCGGCGCCCCAGCCGGCGCAGTACGCACCTCCCGCGATGGCGGGCGAGAAGCCGTCGGCCTACTGGCCGCTGAGCATCATCGCCCTGCTCTTCTCGCTGCTCTTCGGGATCATCGCCGTGGTCTTCTCCGCCCAGGTGGGCAGCAACTGGAAGGCCGGCGACGTCGAGGGCGCGATGACCGCGTCGCGCCGGGCGCGCCTCTTCGGGATCATCGGCATCCTCGTCGGTGTCGTCGTCACGATGCTGGTCGTCGCCGTCAACGCCTGAACCGAAACCTTCAAGCGGCGGGCACGTCGCCCGCCTCGAGGGTGACGAGCGCCTCGTCGGTGACGTCGACGAGGGTGACGACGCGGCTGGCCTGGTTGGCGACGGCCGCCTCGAACAGGTTGCGGACGAGGCGGGCGTTGCCGAACCCCTGGTTGCGCGGCTGGGCGGCGACGTAGGCCGCGACGCTCGCGCACGCGCCCTCGGTCGGGGTGTAGCTGGCCTTGGCGCAGATCCCCCTGAAGATCCGGACCAGCTCGTCGTTGCTGTAGTCCTCGAAGTAGATGGTCTTCGGGAACCGTGACCGCAGGCCGGGGTTGGCGTCGAGGAAGGTGGCCATCTCGGCCGGGTAGCCGGCGACGACCAGCACGACCTCGTCGCGGTGGTCCTCCATGAGCTTGACGATGGCGTCGATGGCCTCGTGGCCGAAGTCGGAGCCGCTGGTGCTGCGGGCCAGGGCGTGGGCCTCGTCGATGAGCAGGACGCCCCCCAGCGCCGACGTGAAGACGTCTCTCACCTTGATGGCGGTCTGGCCGATGTAGCCGGCCACGAGCCCGGCGCGGTCGGTCTCGACCAGGTGACCCTTCTCGACCACGCCAAGCGTGCGGTAGATCTCGGCCAGCAGGCGCGCCACTGTCGTCTTGCCCGTGCCGGGGTTGCCCGTGAAGACGAGGTGGCGGCTGTGCTCGACCGTGGGCAGGCCCCGCTCGGTGCGCAGCTTCTCGACCCTCATGAGGTTGGTGACGAGCTTCACCTCCGCCTTGACCGCCGCCAGGCCGACCAGGCCGTCGAGCTCCTCCATCAGCTCGTCGAGGTCGCGAGGCGGCGGCAGGGGCGGCGCGGTGGCCGCCGGCGTCTCCGGGCCGGCTCCGGGTGGTGAAGCGGGCGCCGGGCGCCTCGCCGTCGGCGGAGTCGTGCCCGGGCGGGGCATGCCGGCGTGGTCCATCGTGCGCAGCAGCATCGAGCGGAACCGTTCGACCGCCATCAGCTCGGCGTGGGTTGGCTGCTGGTCGAGGGCGCACACGGCCCGGGCGATGTCGAGGGCGTCGTGGAAGTAGCTCCAGGAGTGAGTGGTGCCGTTGCGCAGGTCGGCCTGGATCAGCAGGCTGAGCATGGTCGAGGGCGTGTCGACGAACGTGCGCTTGCCCGTCAGCAGGCCCGTGTTCCGCAGCGTGCTGGGGCTGGCGGCCCACGCCACGGTCTCGAACCGCCCGGCGAAGACGGCGACGAACGCCCACAGCTCGGAGTCGGTGTGGACGCCGTCGGCGTCGATGAGGGCGGCCGCCAGATTGAACGCCTCGAGGGCGACGTCGTCGCGGAGCTTGTCCGGCGCAGGCAGGCCGGAGTCCCGGGCGAGGTCGATCAGCACCGGCACCAGTCCGGCGATGAAGGTCTCCACGGGCTCGGTGAGTGGGCTCTGCACCGCCGAAGAGTGTTGCAGCCGCGCATCGAGGGGCGGGCTGGGGCAGTATTCGGGGCGTGACCACGGCCTGGAACCGCCGGATCCCGGACTCCTCCGCCCAGGAAGCCGTCGTGCAGTACGGCCCCGACATCGGCACCGAGGCCGAGCTACGGCTGCTGGGCAACGTGGCCGGCAAACGGGTGCTCGACCTCGGGTGCGGCACCGGGCTGGCCACGGTGATGTTCGCCAAGCAGGGCGCGCACGCCATCGGGCTCGACCCGTCGCCCGAGCTGCTGACCAACGCCAAGCGGTCCGCCGAGCGGGAGGGCGTCAAGCTCGAGCTGCA
>JBOGIC010000170.1:0-4223 GCA_050744985.1 Acidimicrobiales bacterium | reverse complement strand
ATCCTGGCCAGCGGGTCCGTTCCCCGCATGCTGCCCGGATTCGAGGTCGGTGGCCCGATCATGACCTCCGACGAGCTGCTCGACCTCGAGCGCCTGCCGGCGTCAGCGGCGGTGATCGGCGGCGGCGCCATCGGGTGCGAGTTCGCGTCCATGCTGAGCGATCTCGGCACCCAGGTGACCGTGCTCGAAGCGCTCCCGAAGATCCTGCCCGGCTGCGACAGGGACGTCGCCGATGTCGTCGTGAAGTCGTTCAAGAAGCGAGGGATCGACATTCGCACGGGTGTCCAGGTCGAAGGTCACGAGCCCACGGGCGACCAGACGACGGTGAAGCTGGGCGACGGTTCGTCGGTCACCGTGGACGCGGTTGTCATGTCGGTCGGCCGGCGGCCGCTCTCCGAGACGCTGGGCCTCGAGGACACCCACGTGAAGGTCGACGCCAAGGGCTTCGTCGTCGTCGACGACCACATGCGCACGGGCGAGGACGGCGTCTACGCCGTCGGCGACCTCACCAACACGCCCCAGCTCGCGCATGTCGGCTTCGCCGAGGCGATCGTCGCCGTCAAGGACATCCTCGGCGAGCCGGCCGTCCCCGTCGACTACCAGAAGGTGCCGTGGTGCATCTACTGCTTCCCGGAGGTGGCCTTCGCCGGACTGTCGGAGGAGGCGGCGCGCGAAACGGGGTACGACGTTGTGGTGTCCAAGCACCGCTATGTCGCCAACAGCCGCGCCCTGATCGTCGGTGAGCCCGAGGGCCTGGTCAAGGTCATCGCCGAGAAGGACGCCGACGGCAAGGCCGGCCGGTTGCTGGGAGTGCACATGGTCGGCCCGTGGGTCACCGAGCAGTTGGCGGAGGGCTACCTCTCGGTCAACTGGGAAGCCACGCCCGACGACATCAGCCAGTACATCCATCCCCACCCCACCTTGTCCGAGACGTTTGGAGAGACCGTCATGTCGTTGACCGGAAGGGGGCTTCACGGCTGATGGCCGACATCACCATGCCGCAGCTGGGTGAGACCGTCACCGAAGGCACCATCACCAAGTGGTTCAAGAAGGTCGGCGACCAGGTGGGCGAGGACGAGCCCCTGTTCGAGGTGTCGACCGACAAGGTGGACTCCGAGGTGCCGTCGTCGGCGTCGGGGTACGTGGCCGAGATCCTCGTCGAGGAGGGCCAGACCGTCGACGTGGGCGTGAAGCTGGCGGTGATAACGCCCGAGCAACCGGGGGAGGGAGGCGCCGCGGCGGCGCCCAAGGCCGAGGAGCCGTCACCGGAGGACGAGCCCGAGCCGGAGGACGCCGAGCCCCGCCCGGCGCGGGCCGAGGCCGAGGCCGAGACCGAGGAGGCGCCGCCCGCGGCCGCCGAGGCGGGCGAGGCCACAGGCGCGTCCGAGCGGACGGCCGGCCGACTCCTGTCTCCGGTTGTCCGCCGCCTGATCAACGAGCACGACATCGACCCCGACGACGTGACGGGCACAGGCGCCGACGGACGGATCACCCGCGCCGACGTGCTCGCCTACATCGACCGCAACGGCGGTACTAAGCCCACCGAGGCCAAGCCGGTGGCCAAGAGGCCGGCCGAGGCGCCCGCCGCCGCGCCGGCCCAGGCCGAGCCGGCACCCGCACGCGCCGCGGGCGCGGCGCCGGTCACACCGGGCCAGGACACGCAGACGATCCCGTTCTCGAACATGCGCCGGCGCACGGCCGAGCACATGGTGCGGTCGAAGGCGACCTCGGCCCACGTCCTCGTCGCCACTGAGGTCGACTACTCGGCCGTCGAGAAGGCCCGCACGCCGGAGCGCGAGAAGTTCAAGGCCAAGGAGGGCTTCGCCCTCACCTACCTGCCGTTCATCGCCCGCGCCGTGATCGAAGCACTGGCGGAGTTCCCGCTGATCAACGCGTCGGTCGGGGAGGACGCGCTGATCGTTCACAACCGCGTGAACCTGGCCATCGCCGTCGACTTGAACTTCGAGGGCCTCATCGTGCCCGTCGTGCACAACGCCGACCAGTTGCGCCTCCCTGCCCTGGCCCGCTCGTTCGCCGACCTGGCGCGGCGCGCCCGTTCGAAGGAGCTGAGCGCCGACGACATCTCGGGCGGCACCTTCACGATCACCAATCCGGGGCCGTTCGGCACCTTCCTCACCTTCCCGGTTATCAACCAGCCCCAGATCGCCATCCTCTCCACCGACGGCATCCGCAAAAAGCCGGTGGCCGTGGAGCTGCCGGACGGCACCGACGCCGTGGCCGTGCATCCCGTCGGCATGCTGGGCCTGTCGTTCGACCACCGCGCCGTCGACGGCGCCTACGCCTCCGCGTTCCTCAAGCAGGTCAAGGAACTGCTCGAGACGCGCGACTGGTCACAGGAGCTCTAGAGCCGATGTTCCGCGTGCGGTGGTTGGGACGGGTGCGCTTCGCCGACGCCTTCGCCCTGCAGCGCGCCCTGTTCCTGCACGCCCGCGACCCGTACCTGTTGCTCCAGGAGCACCCGCACGTCTTCACCCTCGGCCTGCGCGGGTCGCTCGACCACGTACTGGTCGACCCGGCCGAGGTCGGGGCCGACCTGGTGCACACCAACCGCGGCGGCGACGTGACCTATCACGGGCCCGGGCAGCTTGTCGGCTACCCGATCCTGTCGTGGCCGGACGGTCCCGACGCCACGCCGTCGTGGGTGCGGTCGGTCGAGCAGGTCGTGATCGACGCGTGCGCCGACGTGGGCCTGCCCGGAATCGGCCGCCTCGGTGGCTATCCGGGCGTGTGGGTCGATCCGGACGGTCCCGAGCCCCGGAAGATCTGCGCCATCGGCGTGCGGCGCACCCGGGGCCGCACGATGCACGGCTTCGCGCTCAACGTCGATCCCGACCTGGGCTGGTTCGACCGCATCGTCCCCTGCGGCATCCCCGACAAGGCGGTCACCTCGCTGGCCGCCGAGGGCCTCCACGTCACGATGCAGGCCATGGTGGATGCGGTCGAAGCCCGGGCCGCCGCCGCATGGGGCGCGGGGCGATCCGAGCGGGCGGACGTGGCCTGGCGCGACCCGTCGGCGCCCAACCGGGTGGCCGAGGCGGGGATCGGCGAGGGCCTGCAGATCCAGGCCCGGAAGCCGGCGTGGATGCGGGTCAAGGCCGAGATGGGCCCGACCTACCGCGACCTGAAGCGCACGATGCGGTCGTTGCACCTCGTGACCGTCTGCGAAGAGGCGGGGTGTCCCAACATCTTCGAGTGCTGGAACGACGGCACGGCCACGTTCATGATCAACGGCGACCGATGCACCCGCTCGTGCGGCTTCTGCCTGGTGGACACGCGCCGGCCCGGCCCGCAGGACCCCATCGAGCCCGAGCACGTCGCCGACGCCGTCCAGCGGATGGGCCTGACCCACGCCGTCGTCACCGCGGTGGCACGCGACGACCTGGCCGACGGCGGTGCCGCCGCGTTCGCGGCGACGGTGCGGGCGATCCGGGCCCGGTGCCCGGACACGTCGGTCGAGGTCCTGGTGCCGGACTGCAAGGGCGACCAGGCGGCGCTGGCCGTGCTGTTCGCGGCGCGCCCGGACGTGTTCAACCACAACCTCGAGACCGTCGCGCGGTTGCAGCGCGCCGTGCGGCCCCAGGCGACCTACACCCGCAGCCTGGGCGTGCTCGGCGCGGCGAAGACGGCCGGCCTCGTCACCAAGTCGGGGCTCATCGTCGGCATGGGCGAGACTCCCGACGAGGTGCTCGCCGCCATGACCGACCTGCGCAACGTGGGCGTCGACATCCTCACGATCGGCCAGTACCTGCGACCGACGGCGGCTCACCTGCCCGTGGCCCGCTGGTGGGCGCCCGAGGAGTTCGACGACCTACGCGTCGCGGGGCGGGAGATGGGCTTCGCCCACGTCGAGGCGTCGCCGCTGACCCGGTCGAGCTACCACGCGAAGGCGGCGAGCGAAGCGGTCACGTCAGCAGGCTCGCGACCACGTTGATCGTGACGGCGAGGATCGCCGTGCCGAAGACGAACGACAGCAAGGCGTGGCGCAGCACCGTGTGGCGAATGGAGCGAGACGCCACTTCGGTGTCGGAGACCTGGTAGGTCATGCCGATCGTGAAGGCCACGTAGGCGAAGTCGCGGTAGTCCGGGTCGGCGGCCTGGCTGAAGTCGATCCCCCCGCCCTCCTGGTAGTAGAGCCGGGCGTAGCGCAGCGTGTAGACGCTGTGCACGACGGCCCACGCCAGAACGATGCCGAACAGCGCGTG
>JBOGIC010000169.1:0-8717 GCA_050744985.1 Acidimicrobiales bacterium | reverse complement strand
GCGGGGGCAGCTTGGTGACGTCAAGGTGTTCGACCCGACCGGCGTCACGGGTATCGAGTCGGCTCATTGGACTCCCCTGCGCGCCGCACGATCGCTTCAAGGGGCGGCTGCCACCGCGAAGGCGCTCGTCGACGCTGCTCCCCGAGGCGAACGCAGCGGCGACTCCCACTGGCTCAAGCAGGCCGAGATCCTCCTCACGAGCCTCCTCTGGCTCGCGGCCAACACCGAGAAGCGGACAATCAGCGACGTCGTCGACTGGGTCCTCGGCCTCGACCGGCCTACGGAGGAGTCAGCTGGCACGGTTGCGCCACTGCTGCGCGCGCTCACCGACAGTCACGACAAGGCGCTCGGTCGCGATGCAGCGCGCGTGCAGCGCTGGATGAAGGGCCTGTGGGACCTCGACCCTCGAACCAGCTCGTCGGTCTACGCCACCGCTCGTACGGCGATCTGGCCCTGGGCTGATCCGGACGTTGCCGCCGTCTCCGAACTCTGCGACATCGACCTCGCCTGGCTCTTGGGCGGGACGAACACGCTCTACCTCGCCACGCCGGTCGGCGACCAGGATCGCCTTGCTGCCGTCCTGGGCGGACTCATCGCCGACCTCGTGAACCAGGCCTTCGAGCTGTCGAGCCGGACGCGGACGCGGCTCGACCCCACGCTGCTCGTGGTCCTCGACGAGGCGGCGAACACACCGCTACGGAAACTCCCGGAGTGGGCATCGACCGTCGCCGGCATCGGCATCCAGCTCGTGACCGTCTGGCAATCCAAGAGCCAGCTGGAGGCGATCTACGGGGCGCACGCCGACACGATCCTGACCAACCACCTCACCAAGCTCTTCTTCACCGGCATGTCCGACACGGCGGGCCTCGACTACGTCGGACGTCTCACCGGCCACGAACACGTGCCGGGGTACCTCGGTATTGATCGACCCGACGCAAGCGAGCGGGTCACGCCTACGCAGGTAGCGCTGCTGGCCCCGAACGTCGTCCGCCAGATGTGTCCCGGCGACGCGCTCCTCGTTCACGGAACGTTGCCTCCGGCGCACATTCGTCCCATCACCAAGTGACCGCACCCACGTGACCGCCAGCGAGGCAGGGTCTGATCGCCCAGCCTTAGCCTTCCGCTGCGGCGTTCCGACATACCTCCAACAAGAACTCTGGGATCTTCTTGAAGTCCCCCAGGTCAACTGGGACAACTCCGAGGTCCAGGAGAGCGCTCTTTCGGTCATCCGATATATCCGCCATCACGACGACGCCAAGCTTCGAGTTGGCACCGACCATCTGCCGCGCCCGGGTCAACAACACGTCAATGTCCATATCCCGCATGCTCGTACCTACCGCAAGAAAGCGCTTAGACATGAGACGGCTCGACAACAGTGTGGGCCAAGGCTGATCGTACCCACTCGCCAGCCGAGCTACAAGTTGCGAGTGCGACAACACCAGCCAGTCGCTATGCTGATACGCGCTCTCAACAAGAGGCACGAAGCCGTGCAGATGAAACACAGTCACATCTCGATCGCCGCGTAAAGGCACAGGAAAGTTGGAAACGACCTGCGTCCGAAAACCATGCAAGTGCAGGTACCACTCCAACAAGTCGTCGAAATTTAGTGTGAATACATCGGCCACCGAACCACGAGCGGAACTCATGACGAGGGCGCCCAAGGCGATCAGTAACGGGTTCGCGATGATCTCGTTCCCATAACCCTCCGCTGTCCGGAGGTTGTTGTTATAGAGGGCCTCCCTAACAACGACCTGGAGGTCGGTGGCATCGCGACCCGCCTTCTTCAACTCCCGGGCCACGCTGTCGATTGCTCGCATCAGATCATCCGCGCTCCGCGAGGGACCGGTATACGCAATACCAACCGCCGCCTCGCACTGCTCCACCAGTTCACTCCAACTCGGCAGTCCGATGCCAGCGCTAACGCCAGCGCCGAGCAGCAAGAAAAGCTCACCATCCCGCAGAAGTGATCCGAGAAACTGCGCGGCGAGCCACTCTTCCTGTAGATCCTCTAACGTCATGACTTCGAAGTCTCGGCTAGCCATCATTGATCCTCGGGACCAGCCCGCTTTAGTGGAATACTTCGCGAGTTGACGAACAACACGTTCTCGGCGAGGCTATCGACAAGATGCAACGCATTCGCAAAGAACGACTCGTCGGCCTGATACCACCATAAATTTCCATGCCTGTCGAAGTTGACACGAGTAACATCTCGATGATGTACCTCGATCCCGAGCGAGTAGGGAGCGGCCAGCTCAGGTGCAAAGATGGCCTGCATCAACTCCCAGTGGAGCGGATTGCGACCCGATATCGAGACGAGATCGACCGCAATACCACTGAAGACTTGCATCGTGATTCGTCTAGCGTGAATCTCCCTGTTAGATATTGTAGCGAAGTGTTCGACGGCGTCGTCCATCCGCACACATCCAAACAGAGGCGCGGGGTGATCCAACGCCCCGACGACCGTCTTCAGTAACGAGTCTAGGAGTCGGACATATGGGGACGCGATCAGGAAAGTCGGCAGCGAGCCGCCGTCCAAGCCCTTCGTTCGAACGGCGCAGTAGAAGTCATGGGCGTAGCCGCCTGAACGCATCCTCGATTCGGGGCTAACGATGTGACTTGGATAGTGGCTCCGTGTCGAGAGAAGCTCGCCCCGCTGCGCGCTCCAACCGGTTTGGCCCAGCCGCAGGGCGACAGAGTCACCAATTGCCCCGCTCGTGACGCGCACCAGGTCGCGAAATGTCGACAGCCTCGGGTGCGTCAGGAGTACCGCCGAGTACCGCCGCCGCTCAAAGGGCTCCGCCAACTCGACACTCCTCTCCTTGGTTAGACGAGGATCAGCATCTGCCAGATGCTCTCGTACTCGACATCCTCCGCGGCCTGATCACGGTACCCGCCGAAGCGATCCAGCAGCAGACCGACAGGGCTCTCGATCGCTTCTCCACGAAACTCGCCAACCGACAAGGCGTACGTGCGGCCCAGCTCGTGGACGGTCGTTCCGCTATCGCGGACCAACGCAGCATTGAGCTGACCGTCGAAGAAGAAGAGTTCGGCCAGCTTGACGACATACCGAGCGGCTCGGAACTCCACGCCTAAGCGCCTGACCCAGGTCGGATCGCGAAGTACCGCGAGAGCCGAGTCTATGGCCGGACGGGTTCGTTCGCGGCCCTGCAGCGGAACCAACAACTGCTCCATCCTCTGCACGGTGTCGGAATAGATCTCGTCTGGACTGGAGGCCTGGGACGTAATAGACAGGGTGCAGAGCGTTCGCAGCACATAGTGCTCGATGCGATCATTGACGATCGGAACGAGCGCCCATGAACTCCAGATTGAGTTTACGTATTGCTCGTCGCGACCGTTGTAGATGTAGAGAAAGTCCAGTACATGGACAACCAGCTCGTGAATGAACCCACCGTGAGCACGCATAAGATCGACAACATCCTCCACGGCGAGGTCTTGAGGAACCTCCGCGTCAGCGTGCGAAGGACGTCGAGCGAGCTTTCTGGACAGCCGGCCGGCACCACGGATTCCGACGAGCGCCTCCACAATCGCCACCTGCATGGACTCCAGTGCGTTCTGCCCTCGCTCGCGACTGTTGTACCGCTCCACCAGCGACTGAATGCCGCCTTGGTCGGCGACGTCGAGGATGACACCAAGCAGGTCCCTGACGTGGGAATGCAGGAACTCGTGCGTAATGGTCAGGAGGTTCCACTCCTTCGTGGCACCCGCGTGAATGCACTGCCAGCTCACACTCAGGCCGTAGAACGACTCATGAAAGCCCCAGCGCGAACTGAAATGGGGAAGATGAACGCGCGTCGATCCTCCGGCCTCGCCTTCAATCCGACCAACCGATGCTCCTGAAGCAATCCACGCTGAATAGTCAGTTCTCGTTGCGGGAGCAAAGGGATCGAACGGTGCGATACCCTGGTACCGGGCGCGTATCCGGCCGGCGTGATCGAACTCAGCGAACACCGAGTTCAGGTGATGATAGAGCCGCCAGAGGGCTCGGACCATTCCGCCGACACCGAGCAGCGAGTACTCGCCGACGGGGTAGGAGCCCTCGTGGATTGGAATCGAGCCATTGACAGCCTGCGAGATGAAGAGCGTGAGTACTGCGTTCAGTTCGATGAGCAGTGTCTCGAGGCCAATAAGCCGACGAATCTCGTCGTCATCCAAGCCCTCACGCTCAGACAAGCGAGCGTGATCCTGTGCCAGCTTCGCTACGGAGTCGTGAAGCCAGTCAATGAGCGGCCGATACTCAGGGGCGTACCGGCTGGCATGCGCTGCAAGGTAGGCGATGTTTGAATTGAACTGACGAACCTGGGCAGCCATCCCGAAGTCCAGATCAGAGTCAGTGACGGGCTCGCACCAAGGATCAGGGGGCACCACGGGCACTCGGAGCTCGATGTCTGCAACCTTGACGATGCCATCTACGACAGACCACAGCTCATACGCACGAATCTCCGCCTGTAGCTCTTCAAGAAGGGTCTTGAGCGCTGGTGCGTCCTCCGCAACGAGCACGACCGATGCGAGTCCGTGGGTCACAAAAGTGCGCGCGGCAATCGCGGCGTCGTAGTCGTTGAGCAGCCTTGCCAAAAGGGAATTGGCGCAGGCAGGAACGAGGAACGCGATAGTGCAAGCGCCGGGCAGTTCCACACTGGCCTCCGGCGACGCGGGGAACAGAGGACTGGCCCGACCGCCGAACGTGTTGAGCGCCCCTTCCGGACGGTCCGCCAGTTGAACGGCGATTCGATCGGGGCTCGGTCGTGACGTACAGAGAAATCGCTTCACTCAACCCCGTCGAACGTGACCCTCCAACCGGCATCTGTCTCCTCGAAGATAACCAGGCGCGGGCGCGTGGACGGGGATGGTTCGGCCTCCGGCTCAGCTCCTGATTGGCCGTCTTCGGCGCGATCGTCAGACGTCCGCAGGTTCGGCGGCGTGTGGTGACTTGTGCCTGCGTCGTAGGTCTTGGGCGGGCCGAGGATTCCGCCGAACCACAGGAACTCAGCTCTAAGAATCGATTGCTGGATGTCTAGGCGCGACACATCACGTCCCCGGAAAGTTGGACCGATCCAACGTACTCGGGAACCGATACACCCGCCAAAACGATTGTGCCCACCACCGATCCCCTCCAAGCCGTAGGACGCCTCATCCGCCGACGCCAGGGTCTCTGAACAGTAGCCTCCCGATCCGCTCAGCGGCGTCGCGGTGCATGTCATCGGTGACGTGGGCGTAGATGTCGAGGGTGATCGAGACGTCGGCGTGGCCGAGCATCTCCTGGACCTGCTTGGGATGGGCTCCGGCTCCGAGGGCCAGGGTGGCGAACGTGTGCCTGTTATGGAGAATTCCGCATAACCGCCATTCTGTAGACGGCGGGGTTATGCGCCCTGTCGCGTGTTTTTCCTGGTCAAGGCGCTGCAGGGGGTGTGGTTGTCCGCATAATCCCGGAAGGGTCAGCGTCAGCGCCCGAGGGAGTCGAGCCTGCCGATTGGGGACGGCGCGGGCTGGCCCGGGGGGCCGCTGAGCGCTGGGCGCGTCGGCGGAAGGATCGCCTTGTCTGTTCATTCCACTACCGAACGGACAGGTGATGCTCATGGGCGAGGCAGATGTCAGGGACTGTGCCGGCCGTGTCTTGGCGGTGCTGCGCGACGCGGGGAGGGCCGAGGGGACGGTGCGGCGCCACCAGGTGGTGCTGGACCGCTTCGCCGCTTTCTTGGCCGGGCGCGGCTTGGACGAGGCGAGCGAGGAGGTGTGCCTCGATTTCATCGCGAACCAGACCCGGGTCAGGTTGCCGTCGTTGCGGGAGTCGGTGAAGGACCGCGATGTTCAAGCGGTTCGCCGGCCGGTGGTGTTGATGGCCGACGCGCTGGCCGGTCGGGCGGTCGAGATCGACCGGTCGGTGATCCCGGTGACCGACGGCTGTCCGAGCAGGTTTCGCCCGCTGAGGGACGACTACGTCGCCTCCTGCCGCGGGCGCGGCAACGCCGAGGCGACGGTGGTCGCCAAGGACAAGGCGGCCAGCCGGTTCTTGGGCTACCTGGACGAGGTCGGCGTCGATGACCTGGCGGCGCTGGGCGTGCGGGACGTGTCGGGATTTCTTGTGCTCCAACGTGGATTGCGGCGCAAGACGGTTGCGGCAATGCGCTCGTGCCTGGCCGACTTCCTGGCCTTCTTGGCCGCCACGGGCCGGGCACCGTCGGGTTTGGCGGATCGGCTGCCGCCGCACCGCCATGTCCGTCACGACTCCGAGCCGCACCTGTGGACCGCGGATGAGATCCGCAGGGTGCTGGCCGTGATCGACCGTCGGTCTGCAACCGGCAAACGCGACTACGCGATGATCCTGGCAACCGCCCGGCTGGGCCTGCGGATCTCGGATCTGCGCCGACTCGAGCTGGGCGACTTCGACTGGCGGGCGAAGACGATCACGATCGTCCAGCACAAGACGGGCCGGCCGTTGAGCCTGCCGTTGCTGGACGATGTCGGCTGGGCTGCCATCGATTACATCCGAGGCGGCCGTCCCGAGACCTCCTGCCCGAAGGTGTTCGTCAAGCATCGCCACCCCTTCGACGCGTTCGGGGGCGCCGCGTCGATCGCCTCCCGGCTGTCGCGCCACGCGGCGCGGGCCGGGATCGAGTTCCCGCCAGGCGAGGTGTGCGGGATGCACTCCCTGCGCGGCGCGCTGGCCGTGGCGATGATCGGCAACGGCACGCCGATTCCGGTGGTATCGGCTGTGTTGGGGCACGCCTCGAGCGACACAACCCAGGCGTACTACCTGCGCTTCGACGTGGAACGGCTGCGCTGTTGCGGTCTGGACGTCGAAGACGTCATCGAAGCGGCCGGGGCGGGTGAGCACGGTGTCTGAGCCTGCGACGACGCTGGCGGAGGTGGTCGCCGGGCTGGTCGCTTTGCGCCACGCCGGCGGGTACCGCTTCAAAGTCCCAGAACGGATCCTGCGGCAGTTCGAGGACTACTGCCGCCGGGAGGGCTACGGCGACGGGTCGATCACCAAAGAAGCCGTCGACGGGTTCCTCTACAGCGCTCACCTGCGGGCCAGCACCGTGCGGCGCAACGAGTTGGCGCTGCGCCAACTGGCAGAGCACGCCCGCGGCGTCGGCTGGGACGCCTACATCCCGGTGGCGATCACCCGCGTCCGTGTCCGCCACCAGCCGCCCTATGTGCTCACCAACGACGAGGTGGCCCGCCTGTTCGCCGCCATCGACTCGCAGCCCATGTCCTCGTACTCGAACAAGGCGCTGGTCGACCCGGTCCTGTTCAGAGTGCTCTACGGCGCCGGCCTGCGGGTCTCCGAAGCCCTCAACTTGACCCTGCCGGACGTGGACACGGGTGCGGGGACGCTGCGCATCCGCGACTCGAAGAACGCTGAGAGTCGCACCGTGCCGATCACCGGCCGGCTCGCCGCGACCATCGACGCGTACATCACGGCCGCCCACCCCGCCCCCGAGCACGGCGACCATGTGTTCTACAGCCGGGCTGCGGGCAGGCCGATCAACCAGGCCACCGTGTACACGCGCTTCCGTGGCTACCTGGCCGACGCAGGCATCCCCCACTTCGCCGGCGGCCCCCATCCGCACTCGCTGCGCCACGGCTTCGCCGTCGCCAATCTGAGACGCTGGGCCGCCAACGGCGCCGACCTGGCCGTCATGCTGCCCTACCTGGCCTGCTACATGGGCCACGCCGACCTTCGCGGCACCCAGTACTACCTGAGGCTGACCGCCGACGCCCACCCCGACGTTGTGGCCGCAGCCCAAATCTGCTTCGGTTACCTCATCCCCGCCCCGCCCGGGGACCAGCCGTGACCCCCCGGCCCACGCCGCCACCGGATCTGCCGGGCGGTGGCTGGCGAAGTTCTTCACCGACCACCTGGCTGGCGAGCGCGCCGCATCTCCCAGCACTGTCGCCGCCTACCGAGACGCCATGAAACTGCTCCTCACCTGGTTCAAGAACACCGAGCACATACCGCCCGAGAAGCTGCGCCTGGCCGACCTCGACCGGCCCCGGGTACTGCGGTTCCTTGACTGGCTGCAGGCCGAGCGGGGCTGCTCGGCGGCGACCCGCAACCAGCGCCTCGCGGTCATCAAATCGTTCTGCCGCTACACCGCCGTCGAGCAGCCCGACCACCTCGACCACCTCACCCAAGTCCTCGCCATCCGCCAGAAGAACACCCCGGCACCGGAACTGGGGCACCTGAGCGGAGACGAGGTCAAAGCGCTGCTCGCCGAACCGGGCACCGCCAGCCCACGTGCGGTCCGCGACACCGTCCTGCTCTCCCTGGCCTACGACACCGCCGCCCGCGTCCAGGAACTCTGCGACCTCAACGTCGCCGACGTCCGCCGCGCCAAGCCGATGACGGTGACGATCCGCGGGAAGGGATCCAAGACCCGATACGTGCCCCTGATGGCCCCCACTGCCCAGCTCGTCGCCGACTACCTGGAACACCGTGACCCGCACCCCGGCCTCGGCGCTGACGCCGACCCGCTGTTCCACGGACCGAACCACTCCAGGTTGACCCGCTCCGGGATCGCCAAACTCCTCGCCCGCCACGTCCAAGCCGTCCGGGCGCGCGACCCAAGCTGGGCTCCCCGCCTGCCGGTCACGCCCCACATCCTGCGGCGGACCCGGGCGATGCACCTGATCCAAGCCGGCGTCAACCTCATCTACATCCGCGACCTGCTCGGCCACGTCGACGTTTCCACCAC
>JBOGIC010000168.1:0-3972 GCA_050744985.1 Acidimicrobiales bacterium | reverse complement strand
CCGGCGGCCGCCGGCCGGCCCGACGCTGCCGTCACCGGCTGGCCCTGGGCGAAGCGCAGGAGGTCGACCCGCAGGGCGTCAGCCGAGCTGTAGCGGTTCTCGCGCCGCTTGGCCATGGCCTTGCCGATGATCGCCTGGAACGCCGGCGTCACGTCCGGGTTGATGCGGCTGGGCGCCACGGGCTCCTGGCGGACGTGCTGGTAGGCGATGGCGACGGGGTTGTCACCGGTGAACGGCGGGCGCGCCGTGACCATCTCGTAGATCACGACGCCCAGCGAGTACACGTCGCTACGCACGTCGATCTCGTGGCCCTGGGCCTGCTCGGGGGAGAAGTACGTGGCGGTCCCCATCACGGCGCCGGTCTGGGTGAGGCTTTCGGCCGCGTTGCCGGCCCGGGCGATGCCGAAGTCGGTCACCTTCACCAGCCCGGAGATGAGGACGTTGCCGGGCTTCATGTCGCGGTGGATGACGTTGTTGGCATGGGCGAAGGCGAGGGCGGCGGCGATGTCGGCCCCGATCTCGGCGGCGCGGATCGGGTGCAGCGGCCCCTCGGCCCGGATGATGTCGCGCAGGGTCCGGCCGTCGACGTACTCCATGACGATGAAGTAGGTGCCGCCCTCCTCGCCCCAGTCGTAGATGGAGACGATGTTGGGGTGGTTGAGGTTCGCCGCCGCCCGGGCCTCCCGGCGGAACCGTTCGACGAAGGACCGGTCGCTGGCGTACTCCGGGAACAGCACCTTCAGGGCGACGGGCCGGTCGAGGAGGAGATCGTGGGCCAGGTACACCTCGGCCATGCCCCCCCGCGCCAGGTGGCGGACGATCTGGTACCGCTCGGTGAAGACGCGCTGGGCCACGGCGCTAAAAGGTTAGGTGTCCGTGCGGGGGATTCATGTCAGCCACTCAGGGCCGCCTGCATCACGGCCTTGGCGATGGGTGCGGCGAGCGTACCGCCCGTCGCCTCGCTCGCCAGGGGCAGGTTCTCGAGCATGACGGCCACGGCGATCTTCGGGTCGGCGGCCGGGGCGAAGCTGATGAACCACACGTGGTTGGTATCGAGCCCGGTCTGGGCGGTCCCGGTCTTGCCGCCGACGGCGATGCCCGGGATCCGGGCGGCCGTGCCCGTGCCGC
Organism: Acidimicrobiales bacterium; assembly: GCA_050744985.1. Taxonomy (GTDB): domain Bacteria; phylum Actinomycetota; class Acidimicrobiia; order Acidimicrobiales; family AC-14; genus JBOGIC01. The sequence goes on along the minus strand of JBOGIC010000168.1, from coordinate 2,844 downwards.
GCTCGACCACGTTCACCATGAGGTCGCGCATGGTGCGGGCCACGTCGGGCGACACCGCCTGCACCCACGGCGTGGGTTCGTAGCGTTTGAGGAGCTGGCCCTCGCCGTCGCGGATCTCGCTCATGACGTGGGGGGTCATGACCGCGCCGCCGTTGGCGACGCCGGCGGCCACCAGTGCCATCTGCAGTGGCGTCGCCGACACGTCCTGCTGGCCGATCGCCGACTTGGCCAGCCCCGGGATGTCGTCGGCGAACGCGCTGGCGTCGGGGAAGATCGACGGGGCGGCGAAGGGCAGGTCGATGGGCGGCACCTGCCGGAACCCGAACTTGCCGGCGCCCTCCGACATGCGGACCGCGCCCAGGTCCATGCCCATCTGGGCGAACGCCGTGTTGCACGACACCCGGAGGATCTCGGGCAGGGCGCCCCCGCACGTGCTGCCCCCGAAGTTGCTGAGCGACTGCCCGCCGGACTGCGGGAGCGGCAACGCCGAGAGTTGCGGGTACACGGGTCGGGTGACGGTCACCTGCCCGCTGGCCAGCCCGATCGAGCCGGTGACGACCTTGAACGACGAGCCGGGGAAGTAGCGCTCGCGGTAGGTGCGGGGGAGCAGGGGCTTGTCGGGATCGGCGTTGAGCGCGTCCCAGTCGGCCTTGGCCACCGACGGCTGGTGGCTGGCGAGCGGGTTGGGGTCGTAGGACGGGAAGTCGGCGAAGGCGAGGACGGCCCCCGTCTTGGGGTCGACGGCGACCACGGCGCCCTTGCGCTCGCCCAGCTGCTCGGCAGCGATCTCCTGGAGCCGTTTCGACAGCGTCAGCGTGACGTTGCCCACCCGCTCCTTCTTGACCAGGAGGTCGGAGAACTTGGTGACCGTCTCGGACTGGTCCCGTCCGGAGAGGGCGTCGTTGTAGGTGCGCTCCACCCCCTCGGTGCCGTAGTTGAACGAGAAGTAGCCCGTGACGTGGCCGAACAGCTTGCCCTCGGGGTACTCCCGCTGGCGCTCGAACTCGTCCTCCACCGGCACCGACCGGGCCAGCACGGCCCCGTCGGAGGTCTGGATGACGCCGCGGGGCCGGGAGAAGTCCCGCACCACGGCCCGGGTGTTCGCCGGGTGGGCGTTGAGGCTCTTGGCGTGGAAGATCTGCAGGTAGTTGAGCTGGACGAACAGGGCCGTGAACAGCACCATCAGAGCCAGGCCGAGGAACTTGATCTGGCGGTTCACGTCGTGGTCACGCCCCGACCTGGGTCTGGCTCAGGCTCTCGACGCGGGCCTGGTCCCGGGCCGCCTGGTCGTCGGAGATGCGCAGCAACAGGGCCAGCAGCACCCAGTTCGCCAGCAGGGACGACCCGCCGTAGGAGACGAACGGCAGCGTTATGCCGGTCAGGGGCACCACCCGGATGACGCCGGCGATGATGATGAACGACTGGAGGCCGATGATGGTCGTGAGGCCGGTCGCCAGCAGCTTGTCGAACGGTGGCTCGGCCCGGACGGCGATGCGCAGGCCCGCCCCGACGATGAGCACGAAGGCGGCCAGCACGGCCGAGGCGCCGAGGAGTCCGAGCTCCTCGCCGATGGCGGCGAAGGTGAAGTCCGTGGCCACGGCGGGGATGCGGTCGGGGCTCCCCTGGGCCAGGTTGGTGCCGGCGAACCCACCGGCGGCCAGGGCGAACAGGGCCTGGACGATCTGGAATCCGTTCCCTTCGACATCGCTCCAGGGGTTCAACCAGATCGTCACCCGCTCCTGCACGTGGCCGAACATCGACCACGTCAGGTACGAGCCGGCGGCGAACAGCCCCCCGCCCACCAGCAGGTAGGCGCCCCGCCCGGTGGCGACCCACAGCAGCACGATGAACAGGGCGAAGAACAGCAGCGAGGAGCCGAGGTCTTTCTCGAAGATCATCACGACGAGCGAGATGGCCCACATCAACACGATCGGGCCGAAGTGCTTGAGGTCCGGGAACGGCATAGGGCCGATTCGCAGGCGGGCGTAGGAGAGCAACTCCTGCTTTTCGACCAGGTACGAGGCGAAGAAGATGCACAGGGCGAGCTTGGCCAGCTCGCCAGGCTGGAAGTTCATCGGGCCGATGCGGACCCACAGCTGGGCGCCGTTGATGGTCTGGCCGATGCCGGGCAGCAGCGGCATCAGGAGCAGGCCGACGCCGATGAGGGCGAACGTGTACCGGAAGCGCTCCAGGTCCTTCACCCGGCGCACGACGACGAGCGTCCCGATGAACGCACCGATGCCGACCGCGGTCCACACCGCCTGCAGAGCGGCCAGCTCGTGATCGAGGCGGGCGATGAAGATGTAGCCGAGCCCGTTGAGCAGGCCGGCCAGCGGGAGCAGGACGCCGTCCGCCCCGGGGGCGAAGAAGCGCACGGCCAGGTGCGCCGCCACCATCAGGCCGAGGATGATCAGCAGGAACGGCACGATGTTCGCGGGCAGCGTCGCGTTGGCGCCCAGCCCGGCGAGGACGTAGCCGCCGGCGGTCAGCAACCCGGCCAGCACGATCAGCCCCAGCTCGGTGTTGCGCCGCGCCGACTGCATCACGGGACGGGGACGGTCGTCGGTGTGACGGCGGTCGGCACGCCGGGCGGCAGCGTGGTCGGGACGGTCGTGGTGGTCGGACGGGTCATCTGGGGAAGGTTGGCGACGTACCGCTCGGCATCGGCGCGCGACGGCTCCTTCACTCCCGACCTGAGCGCGTCAACGGTCGCCGGCTGCACGTCGTCGAGGCGGATGGTCGTCCGCCGTACCTCCTCCGGTTCGATCCAGAGAAAGCCGCCCGGGGAGCCCCGGTAGATCGTCACGACGTTGTCGGGCGCGACACCGACGTAGTACTGGCTGC
>JBOGIC010000167.1:0-2862 GCA_050744985.1 Acidimicrobiales bacterium | reverse complement strand
AGCGAGCTCGAGCTGCACCCCGACGGGTTCGAGCTCGACCTCGTCGACGCCGCCCATGCGCTCGGCCTGGGGACGCGCGGCGGCCGGCACTCGCCGTTCATGCGGGCGCTGGCGCGCTGTTGCCGGTTCGACCTGGCCGACACCCGTCCCGATGCCTCGCTGCTCGTCCGGCGCAAGGTGCCGCCGCTCAACCGACGCCAGGTGCTGCACCTGCCGCCGACCCTGCAGGAGGCGCACCGGCAGTGGCAGGAAGGCGAGCTGGCCCTGCCTGCCGCCGACCAGCAGCGCCGCCGATCCCGCCGTCTGGCGCTGAGCCTGCTCGAACTGGGCGAAGACCGAGAGGCGACCGAGCACCAGCTGATCCGCTGGAAGTTCCACCCTGCGCTCAGCCGTGAGTCGGCCGCCTGGGCGTGGGAGCGTCACCGCAGCGCGTGCGAGCTCGGCCCCGACGACGCCGCCTGACCTTCACCCAAGCCTCAGCCGCCGGCCGGCCGTCCCCCTCCCCCCCGCCGGCCGGCGGCTGATCCCCTCGTTGGCGCCCGTAGGAAGGCGCTGAACGTTCTGTCGGACGCGCCGATCGTCCAGGGCACGTACGCCGGGTCAGCCTGAGCAGACCGGCGACCGGATTGTCCGCTCCCAGCCACGGTCGGCCGACAACGGCGCGTCGGCGAACAGGGCACCGGGGTCCATCGCCGGCAGCGCCAGCACGTAGCGGAAACGGGCGCATGCCGCCCCCAGCAAAGGCTCGGGCGTCGGCCCGGCGGCTTCGACCGCGACGTCGCAGGGCTGCAGACCGAGGGCCTCGCGCTGTACGGGGATGTCGACGTACGCGAGCAGGCCGGCACGCGTGCGGCCCAGCGCGCAGGCGGTGGCGCCCCGGGCCTGGGCCGCCCGCACGAAGCCCGCTGCGGTGCGGTTCGCCACCTCGCTCTGGCCCAAGCCGGGCGCGGCGGCCACGAGTTGCACGGCCAACCCGGCGCCCGCGAGCCACGCCAGCGCCGGCCGGTGCGCCACGGCCACCCCGGCGGCGACGGCGGCGGCGGGTACCAGGCAGATGAAGAACCGCGAGTCCAGCCACGACGGTGATGCGATCCATGACGCCGCCAGCAGCGCCGCCGTCCCGGCGAGGGCCCAGGCCACCCACGCGCGAGACCGTAGGAGCACGAGCGCGCCCACCCCAACGAGGACGGCCATGGCCGGCAGGGCCGCGCCGCCGAGGAGGTTGGCGGCGAGGCGGAGCGGGAACGTCGGCGCGAACACCGAGTGGGGTGGCGTCCGCAGGCCGTCGGCGATGGCCGGCATCTGCACCAGAAGGCCGGCGGCGACGGCGGCCACCCACCGGCCCACCCACGGCCTGAGCCGCGGGCGCGGCTGCGATCCCAGGACGACGAAGGCGTGCACCGGCACGAGCCCCAGCGCGAAGAGGTGGGTGGCGATGCCCGCCGCCAGCGCGCCCGTGTAGGCGATCGCCGTGGTGGCGCGGGGCCGCCGCCGGAGCGAGAACAGCAGCAACGTGGCGACGACGGCGGCGAGCGTCACGAGCGCGTACCCGCGCACCTCCCGGAACTGGCGAACGGCGAGCGGGTTCAGCGTCAGGCCCAAGCCGGCCACGTGCCCCGCCAGCCCGCCCCAGCGGCGGGCCGCCGCGGCACCCACGAGGCCGACGGCCAGAGCGCCGCACAGGATCGGTACGAGCCGCATGAGGCGTTCGCCCGACGACCCGGTGACGACGAACACGATGTGCTCGACGAGCGAGAACAGCGGGTGGTTGTTGAACCGGTCCTGGCCGAACACCTCGCCGAGCGAGCCGGCCGTCACGAACTGCCCGACCGTGCGCGAGGCGTCGAAGCTGAACGCCCGCTCCCAGCCGATCAGGTAGAGCGCAGCCGCCGCGACGCCGTCGATGACGCCCACCGATGCCGGCCGCACGCCGGTTGTGCAGAAAGTGTCCCTATACAACCTTTTCTGCACAGCGAAGGCCTACCCCCGTGGCAGCTCGAAGGATGCGAGCGCCTCGACGATGGTGCGCACGCCGAAGCCGGTCCCGCCCTTGGACAGGTAGCCCTCGTCCTCGTCACTGCGCGCCGGGCCGGCGATGTCGAGGTGGGCCCAGGGCACGTCGCCGACGAACTCCTTGAGGAACAGCCCGGCGGTCAGGGCACCGCCGTAGCGGCCGCCGCCGATGTTCTTGATGTCGGCGACTTCGGAGTCGATCTGCTTGCGGTACTGGTCGGGGAGGGGAAGCGGCCACACGTGCTCACCGGCCCGCGCCGCGGCGTCGTTGACCTGGCCCACCCAGCCCGGGTCGTTGCCCATCAGGCCGGCGATGCGGTTGCCGAGGGCCACGATGCAGGCGCCGGTGAGCGTGGCGAGGTCGATGATGGCGTCGACGCCCGCCTCCACGGCCAGCGACAGTCCATCGGCCAGCACGAGGCGGCCCTCGGCGTCGGTGTTGAGCACCTCGACCGTCTTGCCGTTGCGGATGCGCAGCACGTCCCCGGGTTTGGTGGCATTGCCTCCGGGCATGTTCTCGGTCGCCGGGATGATGCCGATCACGCGCACCGACGGCGCCGTCGTCGACAGCGTCGACATGGCGGCCAGCACGGCGGCGGCGCCCGACATGTCGGTCTTCATCGTCTCCATGCCCTCGGCCGTCTTGATCGACAGCCCGCCGGAGTCGAACGTGATGCCCTTGCCAACCAAGGCGACGGTCGCCCGCGCGTCCGGCGGGTCGTAGACCAGTTCGATGAGCCGCGGGGGTTGGTCGGACCCGGCGGCCACGCCCAACAGGCCCCCGAGGCGCTCGGCGACGATCGCGTTCTCGTCGAGGACGGTGAGCGCCAGCCCTTCGCGTTCGGCCAT
>JBOGIC010000166.1:0-8328 GCA_050744985.1 Acidimicrobiales bacterium | reverse complement strand
CGCCCGGCGGGCCCATCCAGATGTGGTTCCTGGGCGTGCACCGAGAGGTCGTCGAGAACCGGCGTCTCGTCTACACCGAGTCGATGTCGGACGAGCATGGCAACGTCCTTTCTCCCGCGGACATGGGGATGCCCGCCGGCCATCCGACGACGACCGAGGTCCGCGTGGAGTTCGAGGACCTCGGTGCTCGAACGAAGATGGTGATGACACACGTGGGCATCGCCGGTGACTCCCCCGGAGCTGCAGGATGGACGATGGCGTTCGACAAGCTCGGAGCTCGACTCGCCGCACGGGCGGTCCAGTAGCTCAAGCCGCTCGCTCGCGAAACAATCCGCCCGAGCGAAACGCGGCGGAGGCTGGCGGGTGCGAGATCGACGGCCCAAACTGCTTCCCGGCCCCGTTTGGGGCCGGGAAGCGGTTGAGCCCGATCACCGACTCAGGCGTGGGCGAGGGTCCCGGGAGCAGAGGGTGCGACCGTGGCGTCGTGCTCGATGGCCGTCGGCTTCCTGAAGCCCTTGACGGTCATGTAGACGCCGACCGAGAACTCCCACGTGGCGATGGGCAGGGCCATGAGCAGCGCCAGCGAGGAGACCTGCCCAGGCGCCGAACAGCGACGCGGTCGAGGAGACCAGCAGGAGTGGGGCGCCGATCAGGCCGAGCGTCGGGATCCAGCGGGGCACCAGCCGGGACCGGTACATGATCGTGGCGAAGCAGAGGGCGTTGATCGCCGGCATGACGCCGGGGCCGAGGAGGAACGTCCAGTCCTTGACCGCCACCAGCGCGCTGGCGGTGGTGGTGAGCGTGCCGGCGTCGGTGCCGGCGAGGTCCTGGCGGAGCGTGTAGACGGCCAGGACGGCGACGACGCCGGTGAAGATCATCGCCGCCTCGAGGGTGCGGCTGGCGACGAAGCCGATCGCCCGGCCCGGGCCGTAGCGCTTGATGACCGGGTAGAGGGCGACCGCCGTGCCGATGCCGGTGAGGGCGGTGAGAACCTCGAGGAGGCCGCCCCAGAGGACGCCCTGGTCGCTGCCGGCGCCGAGGACGAAGTTCGGGTCGTTGACGACGCCGTCGTAGAGCCCGAGCGCGGGGATCGAGAAGACGAACGTGCCGATGTAGAAGAGGCCGGCGGCGAGCGCCGCCTTGCGGGTCGCGTCCATCGGGGGCTTGCTCGTGTGGGTGTGGGTGGCCACGGTCAGTTCCTTTCGGTTTGGGGCGCGGGGCCCACGGGGGTGGGTGCCTCGACCGGCGTGAGCGAGATCAGCGGGATGCCCATGTCGCGCAGCTTCTGGAGGAGGCCGTGCAGCGCGGCCTGGTCGACGACCACCCCGTGGAGGACGGTGGTGCCGTCGTCGGCGCTGGTGATGCTCAGCCCGTCGAACCAGGCGGCCCAGCGGGCTCCGAGGTGTCCGACGACCCTGATCTCGTACTGCACCGGTCGACCGTACGAACCGACGTGGTGAGTTGTCCTCACCACATGTTGTGGACGGCGTGGTGAAATTTTCCGTGGACGAGTCCCGCGTTCATCGCCTCTAGCATCGGCTGGTGCCCGATGGTCGCGAGGCCCTGCTTACGAGCGGCAATGACGCTCTCAAGCGGGCCGACTGGCAGGCGGCCGCCGAAGCGTTCCAAGCGGCCGTCGAAGAGGGCGAAGCGGGTGAGGCGCGGTTCGGGCTGGGGATCGCCCAGTGGTGGTCGGGCGACTCCGCAACCGCCCTCCGCACGTGGGAACGGGCCTTCCTGGCGTTCCGCCAGCGGGAGGAGATGGCCCAAGCGGTGCTCACGGCCGTGTACCTCTGCCTCGCCTACCGGATGACGTTCGGGAACGACGCGGCCGCCGCGGGATGGCTGGCCAAGGCGAGCACGATCGTCGACGAGCACCAGGTCGCACCGATGCGGGGATGGGTCCTGCTCTGCGCCGCCTACCTCGCCAACGACCAGGGCCGGCTGGAAGCGGCCGAGCAGAGCGCACGCCAGTCCCTCGCGATCGCAAAGAGCGAGAAGGATGCCGACCTCGAACTGTGCTCGACGTGCGAGCTCGGCGCCGCCCTCGTCGCCCTCGATCGAGGCGACGAAGGGGCGCCTCTGCTCGACTGGGCGATGGCGAGCTGCCTGGCCGGCGAAGCGGAGCTGGACACCGTTGTGCTCGTCAGCTGCCGCACGATCACCGCGTGCAGCCGGGTCGCCGACGTAAAACGGGCGGTCCAGTGGATCCGCGCCGCCGACGAGTTCAACCGCCGGTACGGGTCGACCCATCTCCACACGACCTGCCGCACGCACCATGGCGCCGTCCTCTTCGCGGTGGGCGACTGGCCGCAGGCCGAGGTGGAACTGGAAGCCGCGCTCCGGTGCGGGGAGGACGCGGAGCCCGTCCTACACGCGGAGGCCATGGCGAAGCTCGCCGAACTTCGCCTGGCCCAGGGACAGATCGAGGTCGCCGAGCGGATCCTCGCTCCCCACGCGGGTGAGCCCGTGGCTGCGTACGCACGCGCCGCCATCCAGTTGGCGCGTGGCTCGGCCGATGCTGCGGCTTCGCTGGCGCGGCGGCGGCTCCACCAGCTCGCCGGCCGCGAGCCCGAGCGCGCCGCCCTGCTCGATCTGGTGGCCGAGGCGGAAGTCGAGTTGGGGCAGACCGGCGACCTGGTCGGGCGGCTTCCGGGGGTCGTGGAGCTGTGCCAGGCCGGTCATTCCGTCGTCGGCGCATTCGGCACCCGTGCCCTCGGTCGGGCCACAGCGGCGATCGACCGTGTCGAAGCATCGCTGGCCGCCTTCGCCGAGCTCGGGATGCTGTACGAAGCAGGTCGGACACGGTTGCTCCTCGCCCGACTCCTCGCTCCCACAGAACCCGAGACCGCTATCGCCGATGCCCGCGTCGCCCTCGCCTCGTTCGAGTCGCTCGGCGCCGAGCGTGACGCCGACGCGGCCGCCGCCCTGCTTCGCGCCCTCGGTGCGAAGGCCTCTCGCTCCGGACCGAAGGGCGAAGGGTTGTTGACGAAGCGGGAGCGGGAGATCCTGGGCCTCCTCGGAGAAGGGCTTTCCAACCCCGCGATCGCGACTCGGCTGTTCATCAGCCGCAAGACCGTCGAGCACCACGTCGCCAGCGTGCTCAGCAAGCTCGGCCTGAGCGGCCGAGCGGAGGCGGCCGCAGTAGCCACAAGCTGGGCCGAGCGGGGTTCAACCGGGAAATAGGCAAGCTCACCGATGCTCCGGGGCGTCCCGGGCGCGACCGTCCTTCTCACAGCGACCGCGAGAAGGAGACGACGTGCGACAACCCCGAACCGTCGGTGACCATGCAGTTGTGCTCGGTGCGAGCATCGCCGGGCTGTGCGCGACGAGGGTGGCCTCCGAGCGGTTCCGGTCGGTCACCATCGTCGAACGCGACGACCTGCCCGAGGAGGGCGAGCCCCGCCGGGCCGTGCCCCAGGGTCGCCATCTGCACCTGCTCCTTCCGGCCGGGGCTCAGCTCCTAGAGCGCTGGTTCCCCGGCATCCTCGCCGAGCTCCACGCCGCGGGTGCGACGGAGGTCGACCTGTGCCGCGACTTTCTCTGGTACCAGAGCGGCGGCTCCCAGCGGCGACCGGAGTCGCGTCTACGGGCGCCGGCGATGTCCCGCCCGCTGCTCGAACGGCTCATCCGCCGCCGAGTGGAAGCCATCGCCAACGTGACGATCCGAACGCGCACGTCGGCCGAAGGGCTGACCGCCGACGAAGGCCGCACGCGCATCACCGGAGTCCGGCTCGGTGACGGCCGTGCCCTCGCCGGCGACCTGGTCGTCGACGCCACGGGCCGAGCGGCGCGCAGCCTCGGGTGGATCGAGGAGCTGGGCTATGACGGTCTCGAGACGTCCCAGGTCCACATCGACACCCGGTACGTCACCAGCGTCCTGCGGCGCGCCGACATTCCGGCGCGCGACTGGAAGGCGGCGGCGTGCATCGGTGCCCCCTCGACCAAGCGCCTGGCCATCCTGCTGCCGATCGAGGATGACCGGTGGATCCTCACCATCGCCGGCGTGCACGGCGAGGCGGCGCCGACCGATCCCGCCCGAATGCTCGACTACGTGCGCGGCTTCGAGTCCCCGGCGATCGCCCAGGTCCTCGGGACCGCCGAACGGCTCGGCGACGCCGTCACCCACCGGTTCGCGGCGAGCCAGCGGCGCCATGTCGAGCGGCTCCGCCGCTTCCCCTGTGGCTGGGTCCTCCTCGGCGACTCGGTGTGCAGCTTCAACCCGATCTACGGCCAGGGGATGACCTCGGCCGCCCAGCAGGCTGCCGCCCTCGGCCGCACCCTCGATCGCGCCGGCCGCGTCGACCGACGGTTCGCCCGCGCCTACTTCCGGGCGGCGAGCCGGATCGTCGCCAGTCCCTGGTCGATCGCTGTCGGCGGCGACTTCACCTACCCGGGTACCACTGGGAAGAAGCCTCCCGGGACCGACGCCGTCAACCGGTACATGGAGCGGGTGACCAGAGCTGGTCGACATGACGACCAGGTTGTGATCCGGGTGAACGAGGTCATTTCCCTCCTCCGGGGCCCCCAGGTGCTGCTCACTCCGGCTTTCGCCCTGCGCGTGCTCCGTGCCGCCCGCCGGCGCCCGCCGGACGCCGCTCCTACCCATCCCGCCGGAGCCGCTGCAGCTACGGGTGTTCGACCGGGCGAAGGGAGTCGTGTGTGACCCCGGCGCGTCAGCCGATCGAAACGTCGTCGATGTAGAAGCTGCTCACAAGGCTGGAATCGGTGCTCGCCTTGAACTGGATCCGCACGGTCTGGCCCGCATAGGCGGAGAGGCTGCGCTCGGCCGGCCGGCTCGCTACGTGCCCGGGTCTCGACCCATCAATGCGAGATCCCGCTCCTGCCGAGATCGAACGTTGGGCACGGACCACAAGCCCGCTCGCGTGTCCGCGTCTCCGAGCGCTCGCCGTGGTGGACGTGGCCGGCGTCGACGGTGTGGATGCGCGTGTGGGCCGTGATCGCCGTCGTGCTCGACGGCGTGGCGCCGTTCTCGTATGTGCTCGCCGGGTGGATGAGCGCCCTTCCCATGCCGGTCTGGGGTTGGCGGTTGCGGGGTGCGGTCTGACCCACCCCGGCTGAAGCTGGACGAGGTCGTGCACCAGCCGCTTCCGTTCTCGATCCTGGCGGCGCTCAGCGGAGCGGAAGCGACGCGCCCGTTGCCGCACCGCGTGCCCCTGCGATCTCGCCGTTCGAGGCGGACGTCGGCACCGCCGGCGAGCCGGTTCGTCCCGCTCTCGCTGACCAGCTCGTTGTTCGGCGGCGCGGCTGCTCGCGTCGACGCCCGACGGCTGAACGCGGCCGCGCGCGGCTGAATCTCTCACTGGGGTCGCCCCTGCAGGGCTCGGCACGCGCGGCCGGAGCGGGAACAACAGGGCCGCGGCCCGGAGCGGTTCGGCGTCTGGGATCTTCGCGGCGAGCTGACAGTGGCGGCGTCGTTGCACCGAACGCGGAGCAACTCGGAGACGTCGCCTTCCTCGCTCGCACTGTTGCCTGCGACCCGAGGACGCGCAGCCACCGGCCGGGAGCGCCTCGGGCTCTCCGGCCGGCAGCATGCGCAACGGGGATCAGGGACAGTTGACCTTCTCGGCCCATTCACCCAGGCAGGTGTCCAAGAAGGTCGCCCCACCATCGTTCACATCGTTCGCCACCCCGTCGTTGGTGATCACGGTGTCCACGCCGCCGTCGCCGCGCGCCGTGTCCGGGGCGAAGTTGTCCATGTAGACGGCGTCGACCCGGTCATCCTGGTCGCCACCGCTGAGCCAGTCAGCGCCCGCCCAGCCGACGACCCTGTCGCGCCCGTTCTCGCCGTACGCGATGTCGTTGCCATCGTGACCGTGGATCTGGTCGTCGCCGTCGCCGCCGTAGAGCACGTCCGATCCGGTCTCGCCGAAGAGGTAGTCGTTGCCCGTCCCGCCGAAGGCCCTGTCGTTCCCCCGCCCGCCGTACACCACGTCGTTGCCAGGGCCGGCGCAGATGAGGTCGTTGCCGTCCCCGGCGAAGATGGTGTTGTCGCCCAGGCCCGTGGCCACGATGACGTCGTCAAACGGCGTGCCATTGATCACCGGGTTCGGCGACACGATGGTCGCCCACCGGCCGTCGCATTGGGCGAAGGTGCTCGGCTCGTTGACCTGCGCGGTCGCCATCGTGGCTCCGGTCAGAGCCAGCACGAATCCGATGGCCACCGAGATGCCGATCCTGTTTCTTGCCATGTCGTGTTCTCCTCGCTCGCAAGGGCCGGACCCCAAGGTCGCGGCCGAATGGGTCACGAGCGATCGTCCAACGAAGAGGCTGCGGGATCGATGGTGCGGACATCCGTGTTCCGGTGGGGATGGCGGGTAGGGCCAGCCGTACCCGCGGGGATGACGCCGCGCACCTGTGTGCCGCCACCGGGTGACGAGGTGACCGTCAGCGTTCCGCCGAGCGCGCCCACGCGGTCGCGCATGCTGACGAAGCCCGCTCCTTCAACGACGGTGGCGGGGTCGAAGCCACGACCATCGTCGACGATCGTGAACCGGAGGTCTTCGGCGCCCGTGACCTCGAGGCTGACGCATACAGCCCCGTCCGGCCCGGCGTGCTTGGCGACGTTCTGAAGGGCCTCGGCACAGCAGAAGTAGACGGCCGCCTCGACATCGCCGCGGTGCCGCCCGACGTCGTCGACCGCCAGCCGGATACGACCGGGAAACCGCCCCGCCTCGGACCGGAGCGCCTCGGCCACGCCCATCAGGACCAGGACCGGCGGGTAGATCCGGTGAACGAGGCCGCGGAGCTCGGCCTGGGCCTCGGCCACCGCGTGCCGCAGGGCGGCCAGGGATTCGGAGGCCCGGCCGGGCGAGGACGCCAGCAGCTCGGAAGTCAACGACAGCCCCATCCCGAGCGCGGTCAGCCGCTGCTGGGCCCCGTCGTGCAGGTCGCGCGCGATCCGTTGCCGCTCGGCGTCAGTCGCCGCCACGACCCTGGCGCGCGACGCCCGCAGTTCCTCGGCCACTGCCGCCAGGTCCTGACCCGAGCGCCGGAGCTGCCGGTTCGCCGCCATGGCCTCCGTCAACGCGCGCTGCAGATGGGCGCGGTTGGCCAACCCCAGATGGACGACCAGCGCGCCCATGCACGGGGCAAACACGATGGTCACGCCCTGCCTGACCCACCGCGGCAGGTCGTCGGTGAGGCCGCTGAAGTCCTGGAGCACTCCGAGGGTGACGACAGTGGAGGCAACGACGAACGACACGCCGAGATGGACGTACATGGATCGAGCCGCAACGCACGGAACCGCCTGCACCGCCGGAAGCAGGGCGGCGAAGAACAGGATCGGCCAGGCGAAGGTGGCGATCGCCGAGGCCCCGACGGCGACCGACCAGTTCGCCACCGCCCACCAGAGCACCGTCCGGGACCGGTCACCAGAGCGCAACGGCCGCAGGCCGGCGAGCATCAGTGCGCCGGAGGCGGCCACCACCACCGCCAGCACCAGCAGGTACGGCGAGGGGACCACGGTCATCCACACGACGAGGATGAACGCCACACCCGCCGCCGCCACGGACGCGTCGAACAGGATGAACGTTCGCAGCCGCGCCGACTCTGGCGTCATCGGCGTCAGTACGCCAGCCGGTTCACGCTCTCGATGTGGACGAGCGCCGCCTTGACCCGCCGGTTGACGCTGCGGCCGTCGAAGAGGCCCAGCTTGGCGAAGATGGCGTTGATGTGCTTCTCCACGGCGTTGCCCGACACACGTAGGGCGTTGGCGATGGCGGCGTTGCTGGCGCCGCTCGCCACCTCCGCCAACACCTCTCGCTCGCGCGCCGTCAACCACTCGATTGGCGTGTCGCGCCGTGATCGGGCCCGCACGAGGGCCTCGACGACCTCGTCATCGAGGAACGAGTCGCCCACCGCGACGGCTTCGATGGCCCGCAGCAGCCGCTCGACGTCGTGGACGCGGTCCTTGAGGATGTAGGCGCGGCCCTTGGACCCCGCGGCGAGGACCTCGCTGACGTAGCCGGGGTCGGCAAACTGGGACACCACGACCACGCCCAGGTCGGGATGGGACTCTCGCAGCGATCGCGCCGCTTGGACCCCTTCGTCGGAATGACCCGGCGGCATGCGGACATCCGTGAGCACGACATCGGGCCGGTGCGCCTCCACGGCGCGGAACAGTTCCGGCAGAGAGGAACAGGCGGCGCACACCTCCACGCGCCCAGACGTACGGAGGAGGCTGCAGAGCCCCTCCCGTACCAACAGGTTGTCCTCGGCCAGCACAGCCTGCAGCGGCGATCTCATGCTCGTCCTCCCTGCGTCATCAGGGAAGAACACCGTGCCGGCCGGGAGATGCTTACGATT
>JBOGIC010000165.1:0-1927 GCA_050744985.1 Acidimicrobiales bacterium | reverse complement strand
CTCCTGAAGGTGGCGCCGGCTCACCGGGACACGGCTTTCAAGCGGACCTGCCAAGCGGCCGTCAACCACGCCGCGATGATCGAGGCCCGTGCGAAGCAGCCGTTCCCGGCGAGGCCCCAACTGCTGGCCTGGGCTGCGCTGTAGCGGCCCCGAGCCAGGCCGCATAGGCCCGTTCGGCTAGCCACCACTGGAAAGGGCCGTGCTCGACCTGAGCCGGCCCCGGCGCAACGAGCAACTCGGGGTGTGGCCCTTCCCGGAACAGGCCGATCTCCCAGACCAGGGCCTCCGCGTGGACGTCCACCGGCAGCGGGTCATCACCGCCCACCACCGCTACGCGTGGCGCAACTGTCACGAACGCACCGAGGGCCGTTGCCGATCGCTGCCAGATCCCTGCGCCGGCGACCACCCCGGATATCCGGACCGGGGCTCGGACGAGACGCTCGACGGCGTCATCGTGTACAACCACTGCCGAAGGGGGAACGACACGGAGCCGGGACCTGAGCGTCGAGGGCAGAACCCGACGCGTCAGGGGCATTCGATGTGGCAACTCCCACAGGGTGGCGAGGGTGCGGAGATCGAGAAGGGCCCTCAGGTCCGCGCCACGGCGAGCTTCGTCCTCGTCCTCGTCGACGACAACCACCGCGACGACAGGCGCCTCCAAACCGGTGATGGGGACGGGATCCCCGGTCCAGCCAAGTGAGCCGGCAACGTCAAGGGCGCTTTGAGTGAGCGGGACGGCTGGCACCCCCCAAGCAAAGCAAATTTGCTTGGTACATGGGGCGATGGTCAACCTCAGACCCCAGCACGCAAGTAAATTTGCTTTGTACAGTCGTTCCAAATGGCGGCACTCGCAGATGAGGAGCGCGACTGGTACACCGTCGACGAGGTGAGCAGACGGTTCGGCAAGACGCCGCAGGCGGTACGCGTGGCGGCCGACCGGAACCGGCTGGTCCACGATGTGGTCCTGCGCGGCAGTCGCAAGGAGCGGCGGTTCCCCAAGGCCATCATTGACGCCCTCGATCGATGGCCGGGCTACGGGGCCCGCCCGCTCAGCGGGTCACCGGACGCGCTCGCTCAGGCGGAGTTGGAGCGGCAGCGGGAGCTGAACGCCAGGCTTCAGCGTGAGGTTGCCGACCTCCGGGCCGGACGCGCTGCGGCTGAGATGCGAATCGACGAACTGGTCAGGGTCGTTGACCGCCAGAGGCGGGCACTGGTTGGCCTCGTTGATGCGATCACCGAGGACGAGGTCGAGGTCGGCACGCTGCGAGAGTTGCTCAGATGAGCGATGCGGATCGAACTGGCGCCAAAGTGGCTGGTCGCGACCCGGCTCGGGCTGGAGCTACAGGGTGTTGCGGGTGACTTTGTCGGCGCAGCGCCTGCCGATGACCGGCTGGTTGTAACGGATCACGTTCCGTAACGGGATTTACAAGGGAGTCCGCGGTCGGCCGCGAGAAGCCGACCGGAGTCGGACCCTCCAACCAACCATCACGGCCGGCGTGCGAGCCCGGCCTGCGGAATGCAACGGTGAAACCGGCTGAGCGTCCTGGACTTCGGGTCGGAATGCGATGGTGAAAACAACGGGCGGGACGCGCTGCGTCGTCGACTCGTGCGGCGAAGGACCCGAGGGCGACGCCGGATGCAACTGCGAAAGGTCCGACGAGGGGATGCCAACTCGAAATTTCGAGGCCTTTGGGGCTGATGCAAGGCCGCGACAGACGCTCTGATGCAACGGTGAAAGGTCACAGGTCCAGCGCGGCGGTCGCAAGGAGCGGCGGTTCCCAAAGGCCACCATTGACGACGCGGCCGTGTGCCCGGAGCAGTGCCCGCATCTCGCCGCCGACTCGGAGTGGTTCGTGGGGCAGTGCGGACGACGAAGATGTCCCGCTGGCCGTAGAACTTCGGTGACGGCCTCCACTGGTGATACTAC
>JBOGIC010000164.1:0-2474 GCA_050744985.1 Acidimicrobiales bacterium | reverse complement strand
GGTTGGCGGGCATGTTCGGTGCACCGATCAGCTCGACGATGACGTCGTAGGGCCCGTGCGCCTCGAGGTCCTCCGGAGCGATCGCGTCCGCGCCGAGGTGGGCGACTGCCTCGCGCAGGTCGGGGTTGCGCACCGTCGCCGTGACCCGCGCGCCCGCTTCGGCGGCCAGCACGATCGCGGCCGTGCCGACGCCACCGGCCGCGCCCGAGATCAGCACGCGCTCGGACATTCCCAGCCGGCACTGCGTGAACATGGCGTCGTGGGCGGTCATGCACGACTCGGGGATGGCACCCGCCTGCACCCAGCCGATGTCGTCGGGCATGGGCATGGCGATGAACTCGGGGACGATCGCCAGCTCGGCCTGCGCGCCACCTCCGACGACGGCCAGCACCCGGTCGCCGGTCGAGAACCGGAACACCGACGGCCCGATGCCGACCACCTCGCCCGCCAGCTCCAGCCCCGGGATGTCGGGCGGCACGCCGGGCGGCGCCGGGTAGAACCCGAACATCTGCAGCTGGTCGCCCCGGTTGAGGCCCGCCGCCCGCACCCGCACGAGCAGCTCACCCGCGCCGGGCACGGGGTCGGGCCGGTCGGCCAGAACCACCTGGTTGTCGACGAACGTGGCCGCCCTCATGGTGCAACGATCCAGCGGAGGGCGGTCAGGCTCGGCAGGTAGCAGTAGGCGCCGCCGCGGGTCGTGACGAAGCTCGGGAAGCCCGTGATGCGCCGGTTGGGCGCGCCCGGTGCCGAGAGCGTGAACGAGCTCGACGCCGGGTCGTTGATGCCGGCGAGGATGTCCTCGCCGCTGATGTTCTTGGCCGGATTGGCGCCGCCGGGACCGGCCACCGACATGACGAAGCTGTCCGAGTTCACCCACTGGCCCATGATGAACTCGAACTGGTTCGCCAGGTCGGCGCCGATGAACCAGCCCACGAGGCCCCGCTCGGCGTCGTCGGGACGGGCCGGGTCGAACGGCGGCCCGTACGGGATCGCCCGCCGGATCAGCCGGTGCAGGTGGCCACCGCCCCCCACCACGCGCATGCTGCGGGGGTTGGTCCGCCGGATGTGTGATCCCACCGGGCACTTGTAGCCGAACGTGTCGTCGACCGCCGGGTCGTCGCTGACGTAGTCGAAGTCGTTGATCTTCTCGGGCGCGACCTCAGGCGTGGCCGCGTCGGGGGAGAGCTCGAGGGGGGTGCCGTTGCGCCAGCGCCCGCACACTATGGCCGCCAGCATCTCCGGGTCGACGCCGGCCTGGGCCCCGTACTCGACGAGGAACCGCTCGAAGGCGGCCGCGTCCTGTCCGAGCATCCGGAACGCGGCGAAGCTGCTGTTGGTGGACAGGGCCTCCGTGTCGATCTTGTAGGTGCCGCCGTACTGGTTCTCGTGGCCGAGGAGGAAGGCGCCCGGCGGCGTGAGCGGCTGCGGGTCGGGCCGATCACGCTTGGGGGGCAACGCGCCCTCGACCCGCGGCTGGGCGATGTTGTCGGTGTAGTCGAAATGGACCTTGTTGTGGGGCAGCGGCGTGGCGTCGATGGCGGCGAGCTCGGTGACCGCGCCGGTGAACGCCTGGCGGAGCCCCGCCGTCACCTCCTCGAGGACCGCCGGATCGCCCACCGACCACAGACTCAGGATGGCGTGGACCCGCGCGCCGTTCCGCAGGCCTTCGATCCACCGCGACGGGTCGCTCGGCCCGATGTCACCGACGATCTTCTTGGTGGCCTCGGCCGTGGCCCCGCGCCGGAACGCCTCAGGGAAGCCGGCGATCGTCTCCGCCGGCACACCGAGCGCGGCCAAGCCCGCGGCCGTGATGCCCACGTTCAGCATCGACGCCGGTTTCTCGGTCCACGGCGCGGCGGTGGTGATGCGCGGCGCCAACTGCCCGAGCAGCGCCCGGCCCGCCGCCGCGTCCACGACCTCGAGGACGAAGTGGCGGGCGTGGTCGACGCGGTACCCCCGCAGGATGGTGCCCTGGATGTCCGCCAGGTCCAGGCTCACTCCTTGATGTCGGCCGCCAGGATCTGCTGCACCGTGTAGGGGTACGCGGTGTAGAAGCGGAACTCGCTGTTGGGCGGGTGCTGGGCGGCGTCGTCCTTGCGGACCCACTCGATGAGCCCCTCCACGTTGTCCTTCACCGGCACGAGGTGGGCGCCGTCGGTCGTGTTGGGCAGCAGGGCGTCGAACACGGGGGCGAGGAACCGCACGAAGTCCTGGATGTAGGCCTCGAACGAGCCGTCGTAGGTCGTGATCACGCCCAGGAAGAACGGGCCCTTCGAGTCGGCGTGCGGCAGGAGGTTGGGTGACGAGCCGTCGAAGACGACGAACCGGAAGTCGTGGACGGTGCCGGTCTCCTTCAGCGCATGGTCGACCGCGGCCTTGCTCTTGAACAGAGTCTCCTGCAGGCCCTTCACGTTTGCCCCGGGCTTGAGTGGAGCGATGTGGGTCAGCGCGTTCGCCATGTATCGGTCCTTTCT
>JBOGIC010000163.1:0-10812 GCA_050744985.1 Acidimicrobiales bacterium | reverse complement strand
AAGGTGCACGTGCGCGTCGTCGAGGGAGAGCGCGAGCGCGTTCAGATCTTCGAGGGCATCGTGATCCGCCGCCGCGGCAGCCGACTATCGGAGACTTTCACGGTCAGGAAGATCTCGTTCGGGGTGGGCGTGGAGCGCACGTTCCCCGTTCACTCGCCGATGCTCGCCAAGATCGAGGTCGTCACCCGGGGCGACGTTCGCAGGGCCAAGCTCTACTACCTCCGCTCCAGGGTTGGGAAGAAGGCGAAGGTCAAAGAGCGCCGCGAAGCCTGAGCGCGTGCAACAGCCCGACATCCCTCCATCCCCGGCGCCGTCAGCGTCGCAACCGCGCCCTCGGCAGGCCGGAGGACCTCCGACGATCACCCCCCAGCCGAAGCATCGGTCTCTCTGGCGCGAACTGCCGGTCCTTGTCGTCATCGCGTTCGTGGTGGCGCTGCTGATCAAGTCTTTCGTCCTGCAGGCCTTCTACATCCCCTCCGCCTCGATGGAGCCGACCCTGTCGAAAGGCGACCGCGTCCTGGTGAACAAGGTCAGCTACGACCTCCACGACGTCCACCGCGGCGACGTCATCGTGTTCAAGGGCCCCGAGCAGGCCGAGGGCCAGGTCAAGGACCTCATCAAGCGCGTGATCGGGCTCCCGGGCGACACGGTCGAGGCGCGCCCCGACGGCCTGGTCTACGTCAACGGCCAACCCATCGACGAGCCCTACCTCGGCCCCGGCATCACCACCGGCCCGCTCGAACCCCAGACCATCCCGCCCAAGCACTACTGGGTCATGGGAGACAACCGGGGCAACTCCAAGGACAGCCGCTTCTTCGGCCCCATCGACGAGTCCCTGATCATCGGCCGCGCCTTCGTCAAGGTCTGGCCGATCCAGCACTTCCGCCTGCTCTGACCACCCCCCTTCGGTTTACTCCGCGATAGAGGGGTCTCACACCCCCAATGGCGCGGATCAAACGGCGGGGGCGGCGGGTGTGGCACCCGCCTCGATGGCCCGGCGCTCCCGGCGGCTCTTGCCGAAGGCCAGGTAGAGCGAGGGCACGATGAACAGGTTGATCAGCGTGGCGGCGATGAGGCCGCCCAGGATCACGATCGCCATCGGGTACTCGATCTCGGCTCCGGGCAGGTTGCCGGCGATGATCAGCGGCACCAGGGCCAGGCCGGTGGTGAGCACCGTCATCAGGATCGGCACCAGCCGCTCCCGGGCACCCTGGATCACCAGCCCGGGCCCGAACGGCACGCCTTCGACGTCCTCGAGATGCTGGTAGTGGCTGAGCAGCATGATCCCGTTGCGGGCCACGATGCCGAGCACGGTCAGGAACCCGACAAGGGAACCGAGCGACACCACCCCGTCTCCCAGGTAGACGGCCACCACGCCCCCGGCCAGCGCCGTCGGCAAAGTGAGGAACGCGAGGGTCGCGAGGCGGGTGTTCAGGAACGACGCCTGTAGCAACAGGTACACCCCGATGATGGCGGCGATGGCAAACAGGTACAGGCGCTTGGAGGCGGCCTGGCGCTCGGTGTACTCACCCAGCATCTCGGCGCGGAACTCGAGCGGCCACTCCACCCCCTCGAGCTTCTCCTCGAGGTCGTTCACCACCGCGCCGAGGTCGCGTGAGCCGTCGAGGTTCGCCCCCACGTCGATCTTGCGCGTGAGGTTGATGTGCTTGACGACGTTGGGCGTCGGCACAACGCGCACGTCGGCGACGTCCTTGAGCGCCACGCGGCCGCCGCCGGGGATGTCGAGCGGCAGGTTCTCGAGGTCGCCGATGCTGTCCCGGTTGCCGGGCAGGCTCCACACCTGGACGTCGTAGGCCTTGCCGCCGTTGAAGAGGTCCCCGGCTTCCTCACCGGCGAACATCCACGCCGCCGCCCGGCGGACGTCGCCCGGCTTCACGCCGTACTGGCGCGCCTTGTCGAGGTTCACCTCCACCTTGAGCTGGGGCACCTCGGTCTGGCGCTCGACATGGTTGCCGGTCACGCCCGGGATGCTGGCCAGGAGCTCGTTCACCTCGGCGCCTTTGGCGCGCAGCTGCTCGAGGTCGGGCCCGAATATGCGGATCGTGATCGCCTCGCTCGAGCCGGCGAGCACCTCCCGGATGCGCTCCTTCAGGTAGGTCTGCACGTCCCGGTAGATCCCCGGGTAGCCGTCCACCACCTCCTGGACCTTGGCCAGGGTCTCGTCGTAGTCGACGTCGGGCGAGATGCTGATCCAGTTCTCCCCGAAGTCGATCCCGACGACCTCGTCCATGAGCAGCGCCTGGCCGATGTGAGACCCGGCGTTCTGGACGCCGGGGATGTCGAGCAGCTCCTTGTTCACCTTGGCGCTGATGCGGAACATCTCCGGCGCGCCTGTGCCCGGTTTGGTCAGCCAGTGCATGAGGAAGTCCCGCTCCTTGAACGACGGGAGGAGGGACTCGCCGAGCAGGGGGACGAGCAGGACGCCGGCGAGGGCCATTCCGGCGGCCCCGCCGAACGCCACCTGCGGCCGCCGCACGATGCGGGTGAGCACCCACGTGTAGGCGCGCTTCAGCGGCGGCACCAACGGCGACTCGCGGTGGTTGAGCGACGACGGCTTCCGGAAGAAGATCAGCGACATGGCGGGCGTGACCGTCAGGGCGACGACCATGGAGGCCAGCAGCGCCAGCGAGTAGGAGATGGCCAGGGGCCGGAAGAAGGCGCCCGACAGCCCGGTCAGGAAGAAGATGGGCGTCACCGCCACGACCTCGATGAGGGTCGCGTAGACGATGGCGCTGCGCACCTCCATGGAGGCGTCGAGGATGATGCGCGCCGTCGATTCCGTGCTGCCGGCGGCGCGGTGCTGGCGCAATCGCCGGACGACGTTCTCGATGTCGATGATGGCATCGTCGACGATGTCTCCTAGCGCTATGACGAAGCCGGCGAGGATCATCGTGTTGATCGTCGTTCCCCGCCATTCGAGCACCATGGCCGCGGCGATCAGCGACAACGGCATGGCGACGACGCTGATGACCGCCGTGCGCCACTCGTAGAGGAACGCGATCAGCATGATGATCATCAGCAGCGCGCCCAGCCACAGGGCGTTGCGCAGGTTCTTGATCGACTCCTCGATGAACGTCGCCGGCCGGAAGATCGCGGCGTCGATGGTGATGCCGGGCAGGCCCGGGCGCATCTCGGCCAGGGCCGCCTCGACGCCACGCGTGACGTCCAGGGTGTTGGCCCAGGGGAGCTTCTCCACGATCATCATCAGGCCGGGGCCGTCGTTTATGACGGCATCGCCGATGAGCGGTGGCCCGTCGGTCACCATGGTGGCGACGTCGGACAGGCGGATCACGGTGCCGTCCTCGGCCGTCTTCACCGGCACCTGACCCAGGTCGTCGTGGGTCAGGATCGGCTGGACGCTCTGCACCTGGACCCGCGAACCCCCGTTCTCGATCCACCCGCCGGTGCCGATGTGGTGGCCCTTCGAGTACTGGAGGAGCCCGGCATCGAGGGCGTCGGCGGTGGTCGTCATCGCCTCTTCGAGCGTGACGCGGTGCTGGGCCATGCGCACCGGGTCGACGCGCACCTGCGGCATCTTGATGCGCTCGCCCCAGATGGGCGCGTTGGCGACGCCCGGAACGCGCAGCAGGCGCGCGCGGATCTTCCAGTACGCCGTCATCGACAGGTCGGTCAGCGGCAAAGTGTCGGAGGTGACGCCGATCTTCAGGACCCGGCTCGTCGACGACAGCGGCTGGATGAGGAACGGCGGGCTCGACCACGTCGGCAGGCTGGGGGTGATCTTGGCGATGCGCTCCGAGACGAGCTGGCGCGCCTCCAGCAGGTCCGTGCCGCGCTTGAAGATCAGGATGATCGACGAGAGCTGTTCGACCGAGCTCGAGCGCAGCTCGTCGAGGTTCGGTATCCCGTTGACGGCCTGCTCGAGCGGGATCGTCACCAGGGACTCCACCTCCGACGCCGACAGCCCCAGCGACGGCGTCTGCACCTCCACGCGGGGCGGCGCGAACTCGGGGAAGACGTCCATCGAGGTGTGGCCGAGCTGCTGGATGCCGAAGAACATCAGCGCGCCGGCCGCCGCGACGACGATGAACCGGAACTTCAGGCTCGAACCGACGATCCACCGCATCATCGTCGGGCCCTCACTTCCCGATGCCGGTCTCGGCGCCGTGGAGCTCCGCGGCGCCGATGGTCACGACCCGTGCTCCCGCCGGCGGCCCCTCGGTGTAGTAAGTGACGCCGGCGTCCTCCCGCTCGACGTTGACGGCGTGGCGGAGGAAGACGAGCGGCTCCTCGGCGACGTACAGCCACCGCCCGCCCTTGGCGTCGACGATCACCGCGCCCGAGGGCACCGTGCGGCGGCCGTCCGCCTCGCCGACCCTCACTGTCTCGATGCCCAACCGGTCGTGGGCCGACTGGATGAGGGTCACGTGCGCCGGGCCCGACTTGACCTTCTCGACGGTCACCGGCTCTTTGATGGTGTGCTTCTCCTCGACTTCCCGGCATCCGGACAGCGCCACCGCCGCCAGGAGAGCGAGCGCGACGGACCAACGCAGCGCCCGCATCTCACCTCACCGCCCAGGCGGTCTCGTCGCGGTCGGGCGAGGGCATGAACAGCTCCTCGCCGGACAGGTCCGGACGGGCGACGAACCCGTACCGGCGGTAGAGCGCCGGCAGCAGCACGAGGGTGAGCAGCAGGGACGTTATGAGCCCGCCCAGGATGGCCACGGCCGCCGGACGGACGAGGCCGATGCCCGGCGTCGACGTCGCGAAGAGGAACGGCACCTGGAGCACCGCTGTTCCGAGCGTCGCGATCACGATGGGCGCCAACCGCTCCTCCGAGCCACGAAGCACGAGCTCGTCGCCGAAGGGCATCCCGACGACCCGCTCGAGGTGCTGGTACCGGCGGATCAGCACGACGGCATGGCGTACCGCAAGGGCGAACACGGCCAGCAGGCCGGCGATCGACCCGACGGTCAGCCCGATGCCGGTGGCCCACAGCAGCAGGACGCCGCCCACGACCGACACGGGCAGCGTGAGGAACGCCAGGGCGGCCAGGCGCCAGCTGCTGAAGGCGGCCTGCAACAGCAGGAACCCGGCGACGACGGCGAGGGCCACGTAGATGAGGAACTCCTGCCGGGCCTCCTGCTGGTCGTCGAAGCGCTCGAGTAGCTCGGCGTGGTGCTCGAGGGGGAACCGGATGGCCTTGATCGACGCGTCGACGTCCTGCGCGATCTCGTGCGAGCTCCGGCCATCCACCGAGGCGGTCACGTCCAGGTAGCTGAAGACGGACTCGTGGCGGATCTCGGTCGGTGCCTGCACGGTCCGCACGTTGGCGACATCGCCCACGCGCACGCGGCGCCCGTCGGGAGCGTCGATCTGCAGGTTGGCGATGTTGTCGACGTTCCGGCGGATTTCGGGGACGCCCCACACGATCACGTCGAAGACCTTCTGCTCCTCGAACAGGTTCCCGACCGTGATCCCCGACAGCAGGGTGGTGATCTCACGCCGGACATCACCGGGTTTGAGCCCGGCGGCGCGCGCCCGGGCCAGGTCGACCTCGACCTGGATCGTCGCCTCCTCGGCCGGCAGCAATACCTCGGTCTCGTCGACACCGTCGATCTCGCCGATCACCTGGCGGATCTCCTCGGCCTTCTCCCGCCGCACCTGCGCGTTCTCGCCGTAGACCCGTACGACGAGGTCCTCGCTGGGAGCCCGCAGGACTTCGAGCAGCCGCTTGTCCCAGTACGTCCGCAGCGACGCCTCGACGCCCGGGAGCCGGCGGAGGGTCGATTGGATCTGGTCCACCGCGTCCCGACCGGCGTCGGGATCGAGGCTGATCCACATCTCGCCCGAGTTGACGTTGACGAGCTGGTCCGAGGCGATGGCCCGGCCGACGTGGGCACCGACGTTGAGCACGCCAGGGATCGCGTCGACCTGGTTGACGGCGCCGGAGATCACATTGGCGAGCTGGGTGAGGGACGTCCCGGGCGCCGCCTCCACGTCGACCAGGAGGTCGTGCTCGAGCGATGGCCGGATCATCCGGTCGAGGGTGGGCAGGAGCGCGACCCCGACGACGGTCAGAGCCACGACCGCCGCCAGCGGCAGCGCGCCCCGGGCCAGGGTGCGCCGAACCACTCCACCGTGGCGGGCGCTCAGCCAGCGGAAGCCCGCCGGCTCGGGAAGCGGGCTGGATCCGCGGCCCAGCACCAAGGCTCCGAGGGCGGGCGTGACCGTCAGCGCGACGAGCATGGCCAGGCCGATCGCCAGCACGTAGCCCCGGACGGCGGGAGGGAACAGCGTCCCCGCCTCCGAGCCGAGGCCGAACACCGGCACCATGGCGGCCACGCCCACGAGCACGGCGCAGAAGATGGCCTTTCGCATCTCCAGCGCCGCCTCGGCGGCGACCCGCAGGATCGGCGCGTCGGGCATGCCGGCGCGCACGGTGCTGACCCGCCGGGCGAGGTGGTGGGAGTCGGCCACCGCGTCGTCGACGACCGCGCCCAGGGCGACGATCAGGCCCACCAGCATGAGGAGGTTGACCGTCGTGCCCGTGGCGGCCAGCACGAGCGCGGCCGCCGCCAGCGACGTGACGATGGCGAACACGCTCAGCAGCGTCGTCCGCCAGTTGCGGAAGAAGATCGCCAGCACCAGCACGAGCAGTCCGAGACCGATGGCGACCCGCCAGCCGATCGTCTCGAACGACGACTCGATCACCGTCGCCGGGCGGTAGATCGACGGGTCCAGCTCCATGTCACCCAGGCCCGGCCGAAGCAGGTCGAGGGCGCCTTCGACGCCGTCGGTGACCTTGGTGGTGTTGGCGCCCGGGAACTTCTCGACGACGAGCAGCACGCAATCGCCCCGCGGGCAGAACGCGTCGCCGATGAGGGGCTGGTGGTCCTCGACGACCGTCGTGATCTGCCCGAGGGCCAAGGGGGTGTCGTCGACGCGCACGACCCCGCCCTCGGCGTCCTCCAGAGGCACCTGGGCCAGCTCGGCGGGGGTGTTGATCGTCTGCTCGTGGAAGATCTGGATGCGCTGGTTGAGGGTCTCGATGAAGCCACCGGTCCCCGGCGTCGAGGCTTCGAGGTACGACAGGGGCGAGAACTCCAAGGCGTTGCCCGTCGTGTTGATCACCTGCTGCAGCGTCACGCCGGCGGCCGCCAGGCGGGCCGGGTCGACCTGTACCTGCAGTTGCCGGTCGCGCTGGCCCCAGATGGCGACGTTGGCGACCCCGTCGACACCGAGCAGGCGTGGGACGATGACCCACCGCGCCAGCACCGACACTTCGATCGGGTTCAGCTGCTGCGACGACAGGCGCACCATCTGCACCCGGCTCGTGGAGGACAGCGGCTGGAGCATCTGCGGCGGCTTGGACACCTGCGGGAGCGCGTGGGCCTGGGTGAGGCGCTCCTCGACCACCTGCCGCGCGTCGAGGAGCGGCGTCCCCGGCTCGAACGTCATCGAGATCGACGACAGTCCCGGCATCGAGATCGACTCGATGTCGTCGAGGAACGCCACGCCATTGAGCAGATCCTGCTCGAGCGGGACGGTGATGAGCTGCTCCACCTCGGGCGCGGACAGGCCCAGGGCCTCGGTCTGCACCTCGACGATGGTCGGGTTGAACTCGGGCAGGGCCTCGACGTTGATGTTCCGCAACTGGGCGACGCCGACGACGATCACACCGAGAGCGACCACGACGACGACCCGCCGGAACTTCAGGCTCGACCCAACGACCCACCGAATCATTGCTGTGTCCTCTCTCGAATCACCAGCGCGTCACCCGGTCACCCGGTCGCCTCTATGGGCGCGCCCGGACCACGGGTGCAGAAACCGGCGAGGCTCCACGCTGGACATTGGCTCGTTCAGGGAAGTGCTCTCGGTTCCGAGAGCTCAGGTTCGCTTCCGCGCCGCCACAGCGGTCAGGTCGCCCGAACCGGAGCCCGGCCAAAGCCAAGGTGCATCCAAGGCCCTCATCCCCTCTCCCAGGACGCCCCTGGCGCCCTGCCCCTCGACCCGTGCTGACGGGTCAACTCGTGAAGTAGTACCAGGCGCGTGAGCGGCGTTGGGGGCGCGGTCGCTCATCGCCTGTGTATGGTTCCGCCTCGGGGACGGCCTTCGGCACGGCGGCGATCACGCTGCCGCCACCCGCTCGCCTGCGCCATACCCGAACAATGCACGAAATCTACCAGCGCCGACAGCCAAAAGGCGATCAAGAGCCGTCACGGCGTTCCGGCCACGCACGGCGTTCAGGCCACGCAGGCCGCGACGGCGTTCAGGCCACGCAGGCCGCCACGGCGGTACGTCCCGTTCAGTCCTCTCGCAGGATCTCGGTCAGGCGGGCTCGGGCCAGGCCGGCGAGCCCGGCCACGAGGGCGAGGACAGTTCCGGCGGCCACGAGGGCGGCCGGGACGCTGATGGCGCCGAGCGTCGTCTCCAGCGCGCGCGGGGGCACCATGAACAGCGGGCGCAGGATCTGCACGTTGATGGCGGCCATGGCGACGCCGACGCCGGTGCCGACCACCAGGGCGACGGCGGCGACGACCGCCGCCTCGCCCAGGACGACGGCGGCGACCGACGGCAGGCCGAGGCCCATGGCCCGCAGGGTCACGTGCTCGCGGCGCCGGAGCAGCAGCACACCGAAGACGAACACGGCGGCGCCGGTCGCCCCGAGGAGCAGTCCGAAGCCGAGGTCGAGGTGGCCGAGCGTGTCGAGGTTGAGCGCCGCCAGCGTCGACTGCTCACGGTTCACGGCGTTGGCCGTGGTGTCCAGGCGCATCGGGAACTGCTGGCCCACGCCGGCGTCGATGGCCGCCGCCACCGCCTGCGGATCGGCCATAGGTGCGACGGCGAGCGCGTAGGTGTCGATGGGGGCGGCGGTGACGGCCTGGTAGTTGGCGAGGTTGCCGATGAAGTCGACGCCGACGGGGAAGCCCGGGAAGTACTGGTGGATCCCGACCACCTTCACCGTCGTCGAGACGGGGCGGCCCTGGGAGACGTTGGGCAGCTCGACGCGCAGGCTGTCGCCCTCGCTGAGGTTGAACTGGTCGGCCGTCTCGTGGTCGACCAGCACCGCCGTCGGGTCGGCCGCCAGCGCCTCCAGGGCCTCGTCGGGGCCGAGGTCTTCGGAGAAGCCGGCTTCGAGCACGCTCAGCTCGGCGAAGCGCGTGGGGTCGATGCCGGCGAACTGCAGGCTGGGCTCGTTGCCCACCTGCGCGGAGGAGGTGGAGGCGAGCGGGCTCACGGCGGTGACGCCCGGCACCCGCAGGCGCGCCTCGAAATCGGCCGGTGCGGCGATGTCGGTTCCCAGGATGACGCGGACGTCGCCACCCGTGATGAAGCGGGCGTCGGCCTCCTGCTCGCGGTTGTAGGTGTCGATGAACACCGACAGGCCGACGCAGAACGAGGTGGCGAGGGCCACGACGATGATGCCCGTGACCGCCGGGCGGGCCCGGCGCACGAGGCTGAGGGTCAGCAGGCGGCGCCGCAACCGGCCCTCGATCGCGATGGCCGGGCGGGCCCGCCCGGCCCGGCGCCGGCCCACGGCGAGCATGCCCCGGCCGAGGACGAGGATGATCCCGAGCCACGCGAACAGCGGGCACAGAAGGAAGAAGAACGACAGCGCGACGCTCTGGCCCTCGGCGCTGTCCGCCGTGAGGCGGAAGCCGCCGGCGAAGTAGGTCACGGCTGCGATGACCAGGCTCGCTCCGAGCAGGACCAGGTCCAGCCGGCTCGTGAGCCACCGGGCGGGTCGTTCGTCGACGAGCTCGCGACGCTCGACGTCCACCTGCTCGGCCAGCGCGCGCCGGCCGGGCAGGTACAGCGCCGTGATCGCCGTCGCCGCCGCGGTGATCGTCGCCAGCGCGACCGACAGCACGATCGAGCGGGCGGCGGGGTCCTCGATCGGCAGCAACAGCCTCGCCGTCACGACCCCGGCCGCCACTCCTACCACCGCACCGAGCACCCCGATGAGGATCGTCTCGCGCGCGATGGCCCGGCGAAGCGTGCCGGGGCCGAACCCGCGGGCCCGAAGCAGGGCGCGCTCCCGCCGGCGACCCTCGGCGAACAGCCCGGCCGAATAGCGGGCGACCGAGGCGGCGAGCAGCACCCCCGGCAGGCCGAGGAGGAGGAACAGCGCCTTGGCGAGGATGGTGTCCCGTGTGGCGCGGCGGAGCGTCGCCGCCGCGTTGTCGATCGCCACCACCTCGCCCGGCGCGATCCGCTCGAGTGTGCGCCGCAGGGCGTTCTCCCGCCGGAGCGCCTTGGCCGGATCGCTGCCCAGCGCCGCCCGGTCGACCGCCACGTGGACCTCGACGACCGGAGGCGAGGCGACGGGCGTCTTCGACGTGGCGTCGGCCCGCAGCGCGGGAAGCACCGTCGACCGGAACGTGGCAGTGTCGAAGGCGACCACGTAGGGGAAGGGGAGCGGGTCGCCGAGGTCGTCGGGGTTGCGGTTGGCGAACAGCTCGTCGGCGCGGGTGAGGTCGACGATGGCGCCGACCGGCACCGCCACCGGGGTCGGCCGCCCGGGCAGGCTGAGGAACACGATGTGACCGGGCGTGGCGCTCAACGCCTCGGCGGCGCGCCGGCTCAGCGTGACCGTCCCGGGCTGCGGGGCACCGGCGAGGACCCGCACGACGGGGAAGACACTCTCGTAGGACGGCTGGTCCATGGCGATGACCTTCACCGGCCCGCCGAGGGAGGCGATCCCCGACCGCAACGATCCGGGCGGGAGGTCGACGAGCGAGAACAGCTCGGCGCCGCGTACGCCGGGCACCTTCCGGGCCTCGTTGACGAAGGCGACGACGTCGGTCGGCGGCGCCGTGTTGGCCACCG
>JBOGIC010000162.1:0-2612 GCA_050744985.1 Acidimicrobiales bacterium | reverse complement strand
CCTCCGATGCGGTCAGTGCTTGGTCTCCCACAACCCACCAACCTATCCCCCCCGGAACTCCCCGCCTGAGGGATGCAGGATGGGTAGGTACTCCGTATGTTGTTCGGTTCAGGACTTGTAGTCCCGTGGCTGTCCGCGCCCGAAAGGCTCCGATGAACGACCCAGACCGCATCGAGATCGTGCCCTCCGTGCTGCCCGCCGACTTCGCCCGCCTCGGCGAGGAGGTCGTGGCGCTGGACGAGGCGGGCGTCGACCGCATCCAGTTCGACGTCATGGACGGGCGCTTCGTCCCGAACCTCACGTTCGGCCCGGACGTGATCGCCGCGTGCCGCCCGCACACGTCGGTGCCGTTCGAGGCCCACCTGATGGTGGTGCACCCCGAGGAGCTCATGAGCCGCTACGTCGATGCCGGCTGCGAGCTGTTGATCGTCCACGCTGAGGCGTGTGTGCACCTGCACCGCACGATGGCCGCCATCCGGGACCTGGGCGCCCGCTCGGCCGTGGCCCTGAACCCGGCCACGCCGGCCGACGCGGTCAGCCACGTCCTCGACCTCACCGACATGGTGCTGGTGATGACCGTGAACCCCGGCTTCGGCGGCCAGGCCTACATCCAGACGATGGAGCCCAAGATCCGCGAGGTGGCGGGCATGATCGCCGAGTCGGGCTACCCGGTGGAGATAGAGGTGGACGGAGGCATCCACGCCGGAACGATCCAGGGCGCCGTGGCCGCCGGGGCCCGCAAGCTGGTGGCCGGCAGCGGCCTGTACAAGCACGAAGGCGGCCTCACCGCCGCCGTGACCGAGCTGCGCAAGCTCGCCGAGGACGCAGTGGAGGGATGAGTCCCATGCCCGACCGACCCATCACCATGCAGCGGGCGTGGCGCAGCAACGGCCAAGCCGCCACGCGGCCGATCATGCTCGCCATCGCCGGCGACAGCGCGGCCGGCAAGACCACGATCACCAAGGGCCTCGTCGAGGCGCTCGGTCCCGACCGGATCACGTCGATCTGCGTCGACGACTACCACCGCTACGACCGGGTGGAGCGCAAGACGAAGTCGTTCACGCCCCTCCACCCCGAGTGCAACTACATCGACATCATGGAGCAGCACCTCCAGCTGCTGGCCATGGGCAACCCGATCCTGAAGCCCGTCTACAACCACAAGGACGGCACGCTGGCCCGGCCCGTGCTGGTGGAGCCGCGGGAGTTCGTGATCATCGAGGGCCTGCTCCCGCTGCACTCCAAGCTCACCCGCGCGTGCTTCGACGCCACGGTGTACCTCGACCCGCCCGAGCCCGTCCGCTTCACGTGGAAGGTCAAGCGGGATACGCAGAAGCGGGGCTACGAGCCCGAGGAGGTCAAGAAGGACCTCGGCCGGCGCGAGGTCGAGTCGGCCGCCTTCATCCGGCCCCAGCGCGCCAACGCCGACATCGTCGTGCGGTTCCAGCCCATCGAGGGCCGCGACGAGCTACCCGACGGGCTGGAGCAGGCCTTCCGCCCGTCGATGCCCCTGGCCGAGGCGGCAAAGGATCTGGAGGGATACCGCGACAAGGTCGCACCGGGGTTCGAGGAGTCGTGGCAGGCCATGGAGCAGTGGGGTGCCGCCGGTGCGGCCAGCCGCACCACGCTGTCGGCGACGCTGCTGCTGCGCCCGACCATCGGCCACCCCAACCTCAACCGGATCCTCACCGACGAGCACCGCGAGGCCATGCACCTCAAGCTCGCCCGCGACGAGTTCGAAAAGCCCGTGGACGCCCTCCACATCCACTCCTACGCCCGCCGCGAGACCACCAAGGAGGTCGAGGAGGAGATCTGGAAGGAGTTGGGCGTGGACGAGGAGATCCCCGAGTCCCTCGGCAGGATCGAGAAGGGCAGTCGCAGCGAGCCCCTCGCCATCACCCAGCTGATCCTCCTATACCACCTGTTCCAGGCTCGAGAAGGGCGCTAGGGGTACGACCGGCGGCGGCGCCGGTCAGGTGTCCGGTGTCGTTGAACGACAGCAGCACGGGCGCGCCCTGGGCGCCGATCCCGATCAGGGTGATCGATGCCGGGTCGACGTGCATCCGCCACGCCGTCTCGGGGCCGGCGCCCAACGCCCACGCCACGCCCGCCTTGATCGGGCCGACGTGGGTGACCACGGCCACCTCGCCGTCGGCGATCTCGCCGGCCAGTTCCTCGCAGGCGGCCCACACCCGCTGGTTGACGGCCGCCAGCGACTCGCCGCCGGGCGGAGCCCACGCGGGGTCGTCACGCCAGTGGGCCCAGAGGTCGGCCCGCACGTCGCGGACGGCCTCGCCTTCGAAGCGGCCGTAGTCCAACT
The DNA here is from genome assembly GCA_050744985.1 of Acidimicrobiales bacterium. GTDB lineage: Bacteria > Actinomycetota > Acidimicrobiia > Acidimicrobiales > AC-14 > JBOGIC01. Next base: position 295 of record JBOGIC010000162.1, on the reverse strand, counting down.
CGATCCACCGGTCGTCGACCTCCACCGTCCGGCCGGCGATCTCCGCCGTGTGCCGGGCGCGACCCAGAGGGCTGCTGATCACACGGGCCTGCGTTGGGAGCCGGGCCGCCAGCGCCGCCGCCTGGCGCCGGCCCAGGTCGCTGAGCACCGGGTCGGTCCGGCCCTGGATCAGGCCGGCGGCGTTGGCCATGGTCTGCCCGTGGCGGATCAGCCAGAGCATCAGGCGACCCGGTCGCGCGGCAACCGGCCGGTACGGAAGAAGTTGCCCCGCACCGCCGGGTCGGTGAGCCGGAAC
>JBOGIC010000161.1:0-6968 GCA_050744985.1 Acidimicrobiales bacterium | reverse complement strand
TCTGCTCCCGCCAATGGGTCGCGGCCCACCGCGTCGGCACGAAGTGGCCGCGGAGGTGCACGCGCACCACGTCGTCCCACTCCTCCGGCGACATGTTGACGAGGAACCGGTCGCGCAGGATCCCCGCGTTGTTCACGAGCACATGAAGGTCACCGAAGGTCGCGACGGCCGCGTCGACCAGTGCCCGCCCCGTGTCCCAGTCGGAGATGTCGCCCGCGTGCGCGACGGCCCGGCCACCGGCGGCGGTGATCTCGGCCACGACGGCCTCGGCCGGAGCGCCATCGAGGTCGTTCACCACGACGGCGGCGCCCAGCGACGCCAGCAGGAGGGCGTGCTCGCGGCCAAGGCCGCGTCCGGCGCCGGTGACGACCGCGACCCGCCCTTGAAGGCTGCTCAAAGGATGTAGATGGAAACCGTGCTGCTGCGCTTGACCTTCGAGCCGGAGTTGGGCGTCGAGAGGAACACATGCCCGCCCGGCGGCCCGAAGACGTTGCCGAGCTTGAGGTCGACGGCTTCCAGCGCCGCTTTGGCCTCCGCCTCCGTCTTCCCGATGAGGTTGGGCACCGCCGGCTGGCCCTTGGAGATGACGATCGTCACGGTCGAGCCGCGGTCGACCTGAAAGCCGACCGGTGGCCGGCTGCCGATGATCTTGCCCTCGGCCACGTCGTCGTCGTAGCGCTCGTCGCGGATCGGGCTGAGGCCCAGGTTCTGGAGCGCGGCGACCGCCTGGTCGTAGGTCTTGGCCGTGAGGTCGGGGATGGTGCGGGGCGACGGGCCCTTCGAGACGGTGACATTGATGATGTCGCCCTTGCGCGTGCCCGACTTCGGCTCCCAGTCGAGCACCTGGGTCGCCGGCGCCTCCTCGTCGTACCTGCCCGTGGCCTCGCCGATCTTGAGGCCCACGCCCTCGATGGCGGCGACGGCCTCGTCGTAGGTCTTGTCCGTCAGGTCGGGGGCGTCGACGGGCGGCGGGCCCTTGGACACGACCAGGCGGACGGTGCGGCCCTCCTTGAGCTTCACGCCGGCGGCGGGCGACTGGGAGACGACGACGCCGGCGGGCTTGTCGTCGACGAACTGCTCGTCGACGGCCGCGTGGAACCCGAGACGGGTCAACTCGGCCTTGGCCGTCTCGACCGGTTGATCGGTGACGCCCGTCACCGGATGCGACGGCACCTGCGCCTGCACCAGCGCGATGCCGGCGAGCGTCGACGCGACGAGGGCCACCAGCGTGGCCAGAACGACCCACGGCCACTTCCGCCGTCCGCGCGGCTTGCCTTCCTTCATCGGCGGCGGCGCCGGCGGCGCGACCGGTGCGGCTGCCGCGCCCTTCGCCTTGTCCTTCCGGCGGCGCTTGTCCTTCACGGGGATGACAGCCGTGCCGTCGCCGGAGGGGGCGGAGCCCGACGTGCCGGCTGGCGGCGGCACGACGGCGACCGAACCCTCCTGCTTCCACCCCATCTCCGTCGGGTCGCGGTCGAGCACCGCGATCGTGTCGTCGAACATGGCGTGGCCGGCCACCGGCAGCGGTTCCGGCGACGGCAGCGTGCCGGCCAGCTGGTGGAACGCGGCGCCCACGGCCATGGCGTCGGGGCGGGCCTCGGGATCGGGCAGGCCGGCGCGGGCGAGGATCGGCGCCAGCGGGCCCAGCTCGTCGGGCACCTCCAGCGGGCGTTCGAGGCGGCTGAGGATCGTTCCGACTGTCGTGTCGGCGGCGAACGGCACCCGCCCGGTCACGGCCTCGACGAGCACGAGGGCGAGCGAGTACACGTCGGAGCGGCCGTCGAGGGCGATGCCCCGCACCTGCTCGGGTGCGGCGTAGCGGGCCGTGCCCAGCACGGCGCCCGACGGTTCGGTCCACGCCGCCTCGGCCAGGGCGCGGGCGAGGCCGAAGTCGGCGATGCGAAGGTGGCCGTCGTCGTCGAAGAGCAGGTTGCCGGGCTTGATGTCACGGTGGACGAGGCCGCGCCGGTGCGCGTAGTCGAGGCCCCGTGCCGCCTCGAGCCCGACGAGCAGGGCCTGCGACTGCGTCAGCCGGTGGCCGCGGTCGAGCATCGCCCGCAGGCTGCCGCCGCCCAGGAACTCGGTGACGATGAACGGGCCGTCCTCCTCCTCGCCCCAGTCGTACACGGCCAGCACGTTGGGGTGGCTCAGGGCGGCGGCGGCGCGCGCCTCGGCCTGGAAGCGGCGCAGGAAGGCGGCGTCATCCGCCAGGGCGGGGTGAAGGACTTTGATGGCGACGCGCCGGTGCAGGCGCGTGTCCTCGGCGAGGAACACGTGCGCCGACGCGCCGGTGCCGATCGCAGCCGAGAGGCGGTAGCGACCGCCCAGGACGCGGCCGATGTGGTCCGCGATGCGGGTAGAGGCCAAGGCACCAAAGGGTACCCCGGCGCCCTCGGCGCGGCGTTGCATGGTCGCTGATCCCGGAGGGCGGCGATCCGGGGGAAGATGGCGGCGTCATGCGCAAGCAACTCATCATGGGGTTCCTGATCGCCGTCGCGATCGGCGGAATCGTGTTCGCGTTCTCGGCGCCGAGCCGTGAGGAAGTCACGCCCAAGCCCGCCGCGGTGGAGACGGTGACGCCCGTCGGCGGCGACCTCGACCTCCGCCAGACGACGATCTCCGCCGACCTCGCGCCGGGCTACGAGGGCTACCTCACCTTCGACGGCATCGAGATCGGCGATGACGACCTCCGGCGCGTGCCGGCGTTGAACTCGATCACCCTCGTGCCCCAGCCGGACAGCGACTACATCGTCCTCCAGCCCGGGCGCCACTGCGCCGGCGTCGTGTACTGGCCCATCGGCCTGACGCGTAACGACGGCGCCACGTACCAGTGGTGCTTCAACCTGCATTGACCGACCCGGACTGCCTGTTCTGCCGGATCATCCGCGGTGAGGAGCAGGCGGAGGTGGTGCTCGACGAACCGCACGCGATGGCCTTCCTCGACGTGCGGCCGGTGTTCCCGGGCCACACGCTCCTCGTGCCCCGCGATCATCACGAGACGCTGAGCGACCTGCCGGGCGAGCTCATCGGCCCCGTGTTCCGGTCCGCGCAGCGGCTCGCGAAGGCGGTCGAGACCGGCATGGACGCCCACGGCACGTTCGTCGCCGCCAACAACCGGGTCAGCCAGAGCGTCCCCCACTTCCACGTCCACGTCGTGCCGCGCCGGCGCAAGGACGGCCTCCGCGGCTTCTTCTGGCCCCGGAACCCGTACCCGAGCATCGCCGAACGGGCCGAGGTGGCGGCGAGAATCCGATCGGCGCTCGATCGCTGACATTTGTTCCGCGCCATTGGGGCGTGGAGACCCCTCTTCTGCGAAGTAAACGGCGGGAGGGGGTTACTCGGGCTGGGAGGCGAGGTACATCTCGGCCAGGCTGGCCCGCCAGCCGCGGGCCAGCGGCTCGAGGTCGACCATCTCGGCGAGCCGGTCCGGGCCGGCGCCGTGGAGGCGGGCCTCGTGCACGTCGGTCACGGTGATGCCCGACGGGTGGCGCTCGACGGTGATCGTGACGGGCAGCGCGACCGGAACCCGGCCGGTCTGCAGCACGCGCAGGTACCAGCCCGTGCGGCCCGTGCCGCGTAGGCGCGGCATCACCTTGTTGTTGCCCCGGTACAGCCCGACCTTGTAACAGGGCCAGCGGGGCTGGCAGATCTCGAGCACGGCGTCGCCCCAGGCCCAACGGTCGCCGATGCAGGCGTCGTGCTCAAGCCACCCAGCCGTCGTGAGGTTCTCCCCGAACGCGGCCGGGCCGAGATCCTGCCCGAGCTCTTCGCTCCACACTGGAAGGTGTTCGGACGGGTAGGCGTAGACGGCCTTCTCCGGCCCACCGTGCACCTCGAGGTCGGCCTGGCCGTCGCCTTCGAGGTTGGTCCAGTCGAGCCACAGCGAGTCGGCCTCGACGGGCCGCTTGGCGATGCCGCTCTCGACGGGCTGGCCCCGGTGCATGCCGAGGTACGCCGGTCGGGCCACGTTCACCGACACCAGCCGGACGAGGTCACCCACCGGGCTCACCCGTCTCCAGCAACCTGAGGAACGCGGCCTCGTCGATGATCGGCACGCCCAGTTGCTCGGCCTTGGTGTACTTGGCGCCGCCCGGCTCGGCGCCGGCGACGAGGTAGTCGGTCTTCTTCGACACGCTGCCCGGCGACGTTCCGCCGCGTGCCTTCACGGCGTCGACGGCGGCGTCGCGGGACATGGACTCGAGCGTGCCCGTGACCACCAGCGACTTCCCGCCCAGGGTCTGCGGCACGTCGGGCCCCTCGCGCCGGCCGGCCGTGAGGGACACCCCGGCGGCCCGCAGCTTGTCGAGGACGGCGAGGTTGCGGTCGAGGGCGAGGAACGCATGCACGCTGTGGGCGATCTTGGGCCCGATGCCGTCGACGGCGGCGATCTCCCCCTCGCTCGCCGCCACGATCCGGTCGAGATCGCCGAGGGCCGACGCCAGCCGTTCCGCCCCCGTGTACCCGAGCATCGGGATCTGCAGGGCGAACAGGAGGTTGGCCAGCGGGCGGCCCTTCGAGCCCTCGATGGCGGTGAGCAGGTTGCGCACCGACAAGTCGGCGAACCCCTCGAGCCCGATCAACCCGTCGTAGGTCAGCGAATAGATGTCGCCCGCGTCACGCAGCAACCCGGCGTCGATGAGCTGCACCACGCGCTTCTCGCCCAGGTTCTCGATGTCCATGGCGCCTCGCGAGGCGAAGTGCTCGATGCGCCGGGCCCGCTGGGCCGGGCACTCGGCGTTGGTGCAGTAGGTCGCCGCCTCCCCCGGCGTGCGCACGAGCGGGCCGTGGCACACGGGGCACGTCTCGGGGAACGCCCACTCCGCCAACCCGTCCGGGCGCTTCGACAGCACCGGCCCGACCACCTCGGGGATGACATCCCCCGCCTTGCGCACGAAGACCGTGTCGCCGGGGCGGACGTCCTTGAGGCGCACCTGGTCCTCGTTGTGCAGGCTGGCCACCTGCACGGTCGAGCCGCTGACCTTCACCGGCTCGAGCACGGCGAACGGCGTCGCCTTGCCGCTGGGCCCGATGGACACGCTGATGTCCTTCAGCCGGGTCGTGGCCTCTTCGGGCGGGAACTTGTAGGCGATGGCCCACCGCGGTGACTTGGAGGTGCTGCCCAGCTCCGAGCGCTGAGCCAGGTCGTCGACCTTCACGACCGCCCCGTCGATCTCGTAGTTGAGGGTGTGCCGGTCGTCCTGCCACTGGTGGCAGTAGGTGTCGACCTCCGCCAGCGACGTCAGCACGCGGACTTCGGGATTGACGGGCAAGCCGGCCTCGGCGAGGAACCGGAGCGTCTCGGAGTGGCGGCGGAGCTCGGGCCCACCCTCCCGGTACCCGAGTTGGTAGGAGAAGAACCCGAGATCGCGGCTGGCGGTGACGTTCGGGTCCTTCTGGCGCAGCGACCCGCCGGCGGCGTTGCGGGGGTTGGCGAACAGCCGGGCGCCGGCTTCCATCTGCCGCCGGTTCAGCTCCTTGAAGGCCGAGATCGGCAGGTAGACCTCGCCGCGCACCTCGAGAACGGCGGGGATACCGGCGCCCTCGAGCCGGTGCGGGACGTCGGCGATGGTGCGGACGTTCGGGGTGTAGTCGTCCCCCTGGACGCCGTTGCCCCGGGTGGCGGCCCGCACCAAGTGGCCATCCTCGTACAGCAACGACATGGCGATCCCGTCGATCTTGAGCTCGCAGGCGAACTCGACGTCGCCGGTGATGTAGCGCTCCATGCGCTTGCCCCAGGCCGTGAGCTCCTCGAAGGAGACGACGTTGTCGAGCGACATCATCGGCGCCCGGTGCCGCACCGTGGGAAACGCCGACGTGGGCGCGCCGCCCACGCGCTGGGTCGGCGAGTCGGCGGTCACCAGCTCCGGATGGGCGTCCTCCAGCGCCCGCAGCTCCCGCAGGAGGGCGTCGAACTCGGCGTCGGACAGCTCGGGATCGTCCAGCCGGTAGTAGCGGTCGTTGTGGTAGTCGATCTGGGCGCGCAGCTCGGCGACCCTGGTGGCGGCGTCGGTGGCGGCGTCGGTCACGATGTGAAGGTAGTGCCCCTTCGTCAAAGTTCGCCCCGCCCTGGGCACGCCGCTGGACCATAGAGGACCAGTACAAGTCGGTCGTGGTAACGGGCGAAGGAGGAAGGGCGGGGCGAACCTCTCCTTTGGGGCACGAAGGCCTCCTCTACGGTCTTCGGCGTGAGGACCGAGCAGATCGTGAAATGGGGCGTGCGGCTGCTGTGGGTCGCCATGCCGTTCACCGTCGGCCCGAGCCTCGCCGACCTGCTCGACGGCGCCAGCCGGCCGGTCCAGATCGTGGCCTCCACCGGGCTGTGGGCCGCCTGGGCCGCCGGCGTCGTCGCGACCGCTGTCGCGCTGCCCGTCTCCTTGACCGTGCTCCGGGTGCTGGCCCCCGCCGCCGTCGTGCTCGCCGTCTGGTCGGCCCTGACCGGCCTGCGTGGCCCGAACGCCATGACCGGCCTTACGTCGGCGTCGATCCTGGCCATCGGCTGGACGACCGTCGTCGCCGCGTGGATCTTCTCGCCGCCGCTCGGCGCCCTCTGCGTGAACGGGCCGGCCTACCCGAACGAGCGGCGGTTCCTGCTGCGGGTGCCGGCGGCGATGCTGTTCGGGCCGCTGGGCGTGGCGTGGGCGCTGGCGCTGGCGGGCGTGGCGGTCGGGCCACTGCTCCTCGCCGCCGAGCAGTGGGTACTCGGCGGCTTCGTGACCGTCGTCGGGGCCGCCTTGTCCTACGTGCTGTTCCGCGGCATCCACGACCTGTCGCGGCGGTGGGTCGTGTTCGTGCCGGCCGGGATCGTGCTCCACGATCCGGTGACGATCACCGACCCGGTGCTGCTCCGCCGCCAGTCCATCGTGCGCGTCGGGCCGGCGGTGACCGGCACCGACGCCCTCGACCTGTCCCAGAAGGCCCCCGGGCTGGCGCTCGCCATCGACCTGTCGGAGGAGGCGGAGTTGACCCGT
>JBOGIC010000160.1:0-2909 GCA_050744985.1 Acidimicrobiales bacterium | reverse complement strand
GAGCAGGCGGTCGAGAGCATCCGGGCCCAGGTGGGTGGTGACCGCGTGATCTGTGGCCTCTCCGGCGGGGTGGACTCGGCGGTTGCCGCGGCGCTCGTGCACAAGGCGATCGGCGAGCAGTTGACGTGCGTGTTCGTCGACACCGGCCTCATGCGCACCGGCGAAGGGGAGCAGGTGGAGGACGCGTTCCGCCGCCAGTTCGGCGTCGACCTCGTGCACGTGAAGGCGGCCGACCGGTTCCTCGAGGCCCTACGCGATGTGGACGACCCCGAGACCAAGCGCAAGGCCATCGGCGAGACGTTCATCCGGGTCTTCGAGGAGGTGGCGCTCGACCTCGAGGACGCGGCGTTCCTGGTGCAAGGCACGCTCTACCCGGACGTGATCGAGTCCGGCACCGCCGACGCCGCCCGCATCAAGTCGCATCACAACGTGGGTGGGCTGCCGGCCGACATGCGCTTCGCCCTGGTCGAGCCGCTGCGCAACCTGTTCAAGGACGAGGTGCGGGCGGTGGGCGAGGAGCTCGGCCTGCCCGAGGACATGGTGTGGCGCCAGCCCTTCCCCGGTCCGGGGCTCGCCGTACGCATCGTCGGTACGGTCACGCCCGAGCGTCTCGACATCCTGCGGCGCGCCGACGACATCGTGCTCGAGGAGGTAAAGCGGGCGGGCCTGCACCGGGAGCTGTGGCAGGCGTTCGCCGTGCTGATCGCCGTGCGGACCGTGGGCGTCATGGGCGACGAGCGCACCTACGCCCACCCGGTCATCATCCGCGCCGTTACGAGCGACGACGCCATGACCGCCGACTGGGCCCGGCTGCCGCACGACGTGCTCGACCGCCTGTCCAGTCGCATCATCAACGAGGTGCCCGGCGTCAACCGCGTCGCCTTCGACATCACGGCCAAGCCGCCCGGCACGATCGAGTGGGAGTAGGCCCGCCCGGCGCTTTGATCTGCAGAACAGGGGTCCCAGAGCCCTATTGGCGCGGAACAAACGGTTAAGAGAAGGGGTCGACGACCACATCCGGTCCCAGGTAGCGGAACTGGGGGCCATAGTTGCCACCACCACCGGGGAGCGGGATCTCCATCAGGTCGGAGGCCGGGCCCCGCAGGAAGCGCATGTTGGCAACCGCACTGTCCAAGGCGTCGGAATCGCCATGGCCCCATGCCCTCTGGAGGTGGTTGAGCAGGCTGGAGAAGGTCCGGTCGAACCTGTCGAGCAGGGCCTTCACCTCCGCCGACGGGTTCGGCCAGCCGCCGGCCGGCACGGGCGCCATCGGGAGCGCGGTGAACTCGACGGGCTCCCCGGCGAACTTCAGGGCACCGTCGACTTCGACCAAGGTCTTGCCATGGAAGATCTCGGCGAACCGGTAGTAGTGCGGCAGCCGGTCCTCCCCCAGGTTCGGCACCTCCGTCGTCCCTTCGCCCTCGTCCCGTAGACGGTCGAGCGCGGCGCGCGCGTCGTCCACCGTCTCGACGATGACGACGCCGATGAACGACTCCAACTGCCGGGCAGTCGAGATCGTCGGATTGACCGCCTCGATGGCGGCGTAGATGGCCTGGTAGAACGTCGCGATGCTCGGCTCGGGCGGCGGGGGCGTGAGCGGGCTGGCCCCGGGGTGCTCGATCTGCATGAACGCGCCCAGGTAGTCCTTGGTCAGGCCACGCAGCGGGACGGTCAGGCCCGGCATCAGCCCGCCCGGCAGTGGCCCGGGGTAGACGGGTGGTCGCGTCGCGACCGTCGGCGTTCCCCCGACCGCCACCAGCAGGTTCAGCGCCAAGCCGAGGTGGCCCATCTCGTCGAAGGTGATTCTCTGGATGGTCGACGAGACGTCATTGGCCGACCACTGGCCGCAGAAGTACGGCGGCAGCGTGAACAGCTCCAGCTCCGCCGCCACCTGGAGACTGCGCTGCAGCCAGCCCAGGTCCCGTTGCTCGACCGGTACCGCAAGGAGCTCGGACGCTCGCGTGTCGCTCACCGCCGTTGTCATGCGGACAGGCTAGCGGCGGGCCTCCTCGATCACCTGGAGAAGCTCCCGGTGGAACCGCGCTTCGCCGAAGCTCTCCGCGTGGCGGCGCAGGCCGGCGGGGTCCCACGTGCGGTTCTGTGCCCGCCGGAGCGCATCGGCCAGGCTCGCCACCGACGGCTCGGCGAAGAGCACGCCCGTCTCGCCGTCCACGACGGTTTCCAGCGCGCCGCCAGCGGCGAAAGCCACGGCCGGCCGTCCGGCGGCATTGGCGTCGAGGGGCGCCAGTCCGAAGTCCTCGTCGCCGGCCTGGATCATCAGCCGGCAGCCCGAGATCAGCGCTCGCAGCTCGTCGTCGGAGACGCTGGAGCGGAACTCGGTCCACGCTCCGGCGAGGCGGCGAAGCCCGGGATCCGCCGGCCCCTTGCCGACCACCACGAGGCGCACGCCGAGTTGCTCGCACGCCGCGATGGCGAGGTCGACGCGCTTGTACGGCAGGAGGCGTGACACGACGAGGGCATAGTCGCCCGGCTCGCCGATGGGCCCGTCGGGGAAGCGGTCCAGCTCCACGGGGGGGTGTATGACGGCCACCGGTTGCCGCCCGTACGCGCGCACGATCCGGCGGGAGACGGCGCGGGAGCTGGCGATGTACACATCGGGATGGGTGGCCGCCCAGCGGTCCCATCGCGCCAGGCCGTCCATCGCCGCTCGTACGGCCGGCCGGGCCAACGACGGCACCGGGCCCCCCTCGCCGAAGTATCGCTCGCGGTCGTGGATCCACCTCGGCGGGTTGTTGCAGTACGCGACGTGCACGCCGTCCACGGCGACGGTGGCGTGCGCCCAACCGGAGGTGCTCGACAGCACCACGTCGTAGCCCCGGAGGCGCAACCGGCTGAAGACGAACGGGTACACCGGCAGCATCGCCCGTGTCTGGCGGCCGAAGCGGCTC
>JBOGIC010000159.1:0-2672 GCA_050744985.1 Acidimicrobiales bacterium | reverse complement strand
CGGTGGTCGACCATGGGTGCAACGGGCGACGCACGGTGTTGCCGACACGCACGATGCCCTGATTGATCTTGCCGCCTTTCAGCGGGACTTCCTCGTCGGTCACTCCGCCAGCTTGCCAACTCCGCCGGAGGCGGACGGCTCCGCGCGTCGCCGCGAGAGGCGTAAGCAGCCCAACCGACCGGCGCCCGCCGTTGGTCACTGCGTAAGTGTGCGTCCCATATCCGCAGCACTTTCAACCGGTGCGCTGTGCCCCGTAACGCCGGCCGGGGCGTGTCGAGTGCGCGCCTTCATGGGCCCGCGGCTACGTGCTCGCGCTGGGCGGGATCGGTTCAGCCGGATCCCACCCATCTGTCCGAAGCGCCTCGGCGAGCAGCAGCCACGTCCACGCCGTATCCGTTTCGGGGACTTGGACCCCAGCGTTCTCGAGGCGAGGATGAAGCTTTGTCATCTCGTCGGCGAGATGCCGAAGGACGGCAAGAGGCCGATCGGCGCCGCCGATCGCCGTTGTCTGGCTGCTGGCATAGTCGGCTGCCAGGTCTACGACGGCAATGAGTTGTGGCAGTTCGCGTGTAACCCGCGCGTCCTGCCCTCTGGCCGCCCACTTACTGACCGCCCCGTACATTGACCAGAACCACCGGAGGCGCCCTTCGAGTCTTTCTCTCGGGTCATCGGGATGGACGAAGGCCGTCTTGGTCCGGACGTTCGGAAAGAGTTGAAATGTCGGTGTCGCCACCCGGGACAGGGGACGCTTCTCGACAAGGATTCGCGTGTCGCTCCCGACTTGTACGAAGGCGTCCGGTTGCCAGTACCAATCGATGCCGAGCGGCACCAGCGGCGCCGGAAAGCCAACGGTGAAGTATCGGCCGCCCGTCGGAGCGTTGTACTGGGACTCCCGAGACCAGAGCACCTGGCCGTACCTCGGGAACCAGCTATCGACCAGTTCCAGCTGTTCATGCGCCGCGGAGTCGCTCAGGGCGACGAACAGGTCGTAGTCACTCAAGGCGTCGGCTGTCCCTGTTCCCTCGGAGCCCCAGAGCCACGCGCCAACAACCCATGGGTCGTCGGACCACTGGTCGACGGCTCTGTCAATCCACTCGATGCGGGCCCGTTGTCGCTCGCCCAGACGCTCCGCAGCGGACACGCTCAATCATGACGCGATCGAGCATCACAGCGATCGTCACCACCGCAACTCCGACGGTGCCCCTTTCTCGGCGCGTCTAACGGGCCAGCGCCCCCTGATCGCCGGTATCGAGAGACGGTCAGACGCGCTGCGTGATCGTGGACTCCGGGTGGCGCTGAGCCGTCGAACCCTTGACGAAACGCCCCGTCGAGGCGCTTCGATTGACCGACCGCGAATTGGCAGTGGCGCCGCCTACGCGCTCGGTCGTCGTACGCCCTGGCCAGCGTGCGGCGGTGGATCGGGACACGAACCGACCGCTGCCCGCACTGCGCGAAACGCTCCGACCTCGTGCCATCTCTACCTCCCCGACCGGGTGCTTACACTAGTGTAGTTCCCAAGCGAGGGTGCCCCGAAACGCCGGCTCCGTGATCCGCCGAACGTGTCAGTCCGCTGACCCACGTGGAACGACCCATTCGTGCGCCTGGCCCGTGACCTGGGCGACGAGCTCGAAGTCGGCGTCATAGTGCAACACCACAAGGTCCCGCGCCTCGGCAGAAGCGGCCACGAGCGCATCCACCAGCGACAGGGCGCGATGCTGGCTCCGGGCGGCGAGAGTCGCCTGGACCTCAAGGGCGCGCCGGTGGTCGGCGTCCGTCGTTGGCACGGCCGGGAAGGAGGACAAGCGCTCGGCCAGGGCCTCGTAGTCGCCGGGGTTCCGAGCCGAGTAGCCGAGCTCGAATGCCACCGGTGGGCACAGGCCCACCAGCCCCGCCGCGGCCAACGGCGCAAACGCGGCAACCACCGACGGCTTCGACAGGCGTCCGAAGACGCTCGTGTCGGCGAGATAGCGGGTCCGCGCCACCTAGCCCTCAGCGCCCCAAGCCGCCTCCGCGGCGTCGAAGTCGAACCTCCCCTCCTCGCCCAGCAGCGCGATGAGTTCAAGTCGCCGCTTGGCGTGCACGACCTCTCGGAGGGCGGCGTCGATCGTCTCGCGCAACGTCCGAGTCCCGAGGATGGCAGCCGCCTGACGCACGATATCCTGATCGACTTCGACAGAGGTCTTCGACACCTTCCCAGGATATCTCGCTGACGACATCATTCCGAATCAGCGTCGCCCATAACCTCCATTGCAGATCGCCCTCGAAACGGGCCGCCACGCCCATTGGGCGGCTCGTCCTAGCCGGCAGGGCCCGCCACCGGGAACGAGCCCGCGGGCCGGCAACTCGAGCAGGTCTGGCTGCCGTCGAAGCAGGGGCCGGGTCGACGTCAGCACCCTACGACCCGTACGAGTGGGCGGTCCGCTGCACATCGGCTCGGCGGCCCCGGCCTCCACGACTTCACCGCCGAGGTGCGGACGGTCCTCCGGCGGTTCCAGCTGCTGACGGTCAAGACGGCAGGGGCACTGCGGCGAGTGGGCTCGAACTGCGGGCGACGTCCCGCCGGCCCCACTGTGAACGAGGGCCAGATTGTCCACTCCTGGGTGGTCGAGGCGGCCGGTGTCGGAACACCGGGTGTCAGGCCCGGGGAGTCGTTCGTGCTCACCCTCAACCGC
>JBOGIC010000158.1:0-8115 GCA_050744985.1 Acidimicrobiales bacterium | reverse complement strand
CCCCGACCTCGCGTGCCAGGCCCTCGCGCTCGGGGTTGTTGGCCTCCGGTCCATGGGCGTGGCCGGACACGTCGAAGTCGTCGAACGCGAATTCCTCAAGCTCTCCCAGCGCTTCGACACGGCTTTGGGGACTGTCGAGTCGAACCTGATGGAGCGGGTGCAGGCCACCTTCGATCCTGATCAGGCCGAGTCGGTCTCGGCTCGACTGTCTTCGTCGATCAAGGGAGCGCACAGCGCGGCGAGCGACGTGGTCAGCCAAGCACGGGCCGAGCTGGCGAAGCTCATCGGCGACTCGTTCAACCCGGACCTCGCTACCAGCTGCGTGTACCGAATCGCCAAGCTCGTCGCCGACACTCACGCCCAGCTGGACCGCGCCTTCGACCCTGCGTACGAGGGGAGCCACCTCTCCAAGCTGGCAGACCTGGTCGACTCCTACTTCGGCGAAGACGGTTCGCTGTCCGAGCTCGTAGCTGCCCAGGTCACGCCGGTGAAGGCGGAACTGCTCCAGGCTCTTCAGGGCATGAGAGAGCTCATCGTGGGCCAGGTCATGGCGGCCGAGGAGCGGCATCGCTCACCGGTATCGGGCTTCGACTTTGAGGACGACGTGGAAGCCGCGCTCTGCCGGCTCGCCAGCGCCTACGGAGACACCGTCGCGTGTGTCGGCACCCAGGCGGGGGACACCGGTCGGTCCAAGCGCGGAGACTTCGTCGTCCAGCTGCCCAACGGCGCACGATTCGTGGTGGAGGCCAAGAAGCGCTCCACCCCACTGCCCCTCAGAGGGGACAGGGGCGTGCTCGCACTGCTGGACGACTCAATGGTCAACCGGGGTGCGGTGTTCGCCGTTGCCGTCGCCAAGGAGCACACGGCCTTCGCAAAGGAAGTCGGTGCCTTCAACGACTACGACGACAACAAGATGTTATGCCGCTTCGGCGATGACGGCGAGCTGCTGGAGGTGGCGTACCGGTGGGCCCGGGCGGCTGTCCTCGTTTCCGCCGCCGCCAATGATGGCATTGACATCAGCGTGATTTCCGCTGCCATCGACGAAGCCCGCAAGGCGCTCCGCGAGCTGGCGCGTATCGAAGGTAAGGCAAAGGCCATTGCGCACGGCGCCGACGAGATCCGCGGCTTGGTTACTTTCCAGGTCCGCCGAATGAACGCGGCCCTGGACGACGCAGCGGCTGGACTGGCTTCCGAGGAGACCCGAGTTGCGTCCTGACGTGCCCCATCGATGCCACGGGAAGAGCGTGGGGGGCCCACTGCCAGTGATCCTGTGCCGGATCAAGAACCTCGATGGAGGCTTCTTCACCAGTGCCACGCCGGACGAGCTTGACCACCTCCCTTACCCCCCCCTACGCCTCGGACACATCAGCCGCAGCGCGGGAAGTCCTCCGGTTGTACGAGCAGCGGTCGGCGTGGGCGTTCACCCCGCACGGACTTCGCGCGGGGTTCCCCGATACGCCGGGCCGGCGACCCGTTTTGCCGGGTTTCAAGGTCCGCTGCATCAATTGGGACGACTCATGGAGACAGCCGGCGGAGGGACGAAAGGAGTCGGGCTGCTCGGTTGGCGAGTCCTGTTCGTGCGGACTCGTCGTCTCCATCCCTTACTCGTCGGCGTCCGAGAGGATCCGGCAGGCCAAACTGTGGGCCATACAGGCTTGGTTCAAGGGCTGGAACCGGCGGACGACAGTCGAGCGGGGAACGGCGATGTTAAGGGCCGTATCACGGACCTTGACCGGGCGACGATCAAGTGCTTCGGCAAGGCCAAGCACGCCTTCTACATCGCCGGCCGGCTGGCCGCGTACAACCTCCAGATCGCGGTGCGTGAGTACGCCCGTCTCTGGCGGCCGGATCCGTGGGACCTGGCCGCGCTAAACAAGCCAGACGAAGTGACGGCGAGCGAAGAGCCCACACGGCCCACGGGCGCCCCGGCCGAATCGGCAGCCCTAGTGGCTGAGCTGGACGCCGAGTTGGCGAACCGCAAGCGGCTCCGGATCGTGGCGCGACGGCGGGCCCGATCCCGGCGTGCCAATCGGGACCGATCGGTGCCTCGGTCGGCCGGGTCGCCTGATGATCGTGCACCGCCATAGGCGGACTAGTTGCGTCGAGGCGAGCACGCAGGGAGGAATCGTTCGAACGCGGCCGCGCTCCTCAGCCTGGGGGCTTGCCGGTCTCTTTGGCGCGAACAGAACCCTCGGGATGGGCTCAAGGCGCATCGCAAGAGCGGCCCGGACCGGGCTCCGGAGGGCAGGGACGAAATACGGGCAGGTCAGCGGGGGTCGGTGAACTCGGCGAGTTCACCCCGGCGACCTCCTAGCAGTGGGGACGGAGGGACTCGAACCCTCACTGGGGGCGTTTTAAGCGCCCTGCCTCTGCCGTTGGGCTACGTCCCCGACGGGGCCGGTCACAACAGGGTGACGACCACGTCCTTGCTGGCGTCGTTCTCGTTGGCGTAGGGGTCGAGCTCGAGGCACCGATCCGCCGACCAGGAGCGGAACATGAACGTCGCCCGAAACGTCGTCGCACCCTGGTAGGTGTGCGTGTACTGGTGGGTGAACGTGCCGTTCTCGCGGTTGGGCGGCGTCCAGGGCCCGTAGTGGGGCGGGCACCCCGGCGGCGGCGGGGTGCAGGGGTCGTCGGCGGTGGCGCCGTCGCCGAAGCTCACCCTCGAGCAGTACAGGCCGACCGCGTGGTCGGGGTCGATGACGGTCACCTCGAACAGGACCGGCTGGCCCACCTTCGGGTTGGGCGTCTTGACGTTCACGGTGACGTTGAGCGGCTGGTTCTGGGCCGGCGCCGGGTCCCAGGAGAAGTCGCCGCAGCGCGACTCCTGACTGTTGCGGCAGGGCGTGATCGAGATCGACGACGTGGTCGTGGCCGGCGCATCGGTGGTGGAGGTCGTCTCCTCGGCGGCCCCGCCGCCGCTGCCGCCGCCGCCCGACGACGAGCCCCCCGAGCCGCCGGACGCGGTGCCACCGCCACTGCTAGCGGCGGAGGCGGGCCCGCTGAACTGCAGCACCGGCCGGGTCGTGCTGGTCGTGGGCCCGGTGGTCGACGACGAGCTCGACGTGGACACGCCCACGGTCGGCGCCGGCACTGGGTTGGGCCGCACCGCCGCCGTGGTGGTGGGGCCGTTCGCCCCGGCCCCGACCTGGATCTGGCGGGGCTTGGAATCCCCGCCCGCGAGCAGCGTGACCAGCAGGAACACGGCCAGCAGGCCACCACCCAGGTAGAGCAGGGCGTTGACCCGGTAGGAGAGGGGCAACTCGAGCCACCACCCCTGCAAGCGGCGGGTCTGGGATGCCTCGTTGTCAGGCGGGTTGTTCAGCATGGGTCAGGTCTCGGGCGCCGGGCGACCGTGCGCATCGCGCTCTCCGTGAGCGAAGCTACTCCGATGGATGCATCCAGGCCGGTATGGCCGGGGACGCCGTACCCCCAGGGCGCCACGTGGGATGGAGAGGGTACCAATTTCGCCATCTACTCCGAATCCGCTCGGCGGGTCGACCTCTGCCTCTTCGACAGGTCCGGGCGGGAGACCTGCCTGCCCCTCCCGGAGGTGACGGCCTTCGTCTGGCACGGCTACGTGCCGGGCGTCGGCCCCGGCCAGCGCTACGGGTTCCGCGTCGACGGCCCCTACGAGCCCGCCGACGGCCACCGGTTCAACCGCAACAAGCTGCTCGTCGACCCGTACGCCAAGGCGATCGACGGCAACCTCGACTGGGACGACTCGGTCTTCGGCTACGTCATCGGGCAGGCCGAGGACGCGCCCGACCCCCGCGACTCGAGCCGTCACGTGCCCAAGAGCGTCGTGTCCGACAACCTCTTCCCGTGGGGCGACGACCAGCGCCCCAACACCCCCTGGCACGAGACGATCATCTACGAGACCCACGTCAAGGGCTTCACCGCCCGCCACCCGGGCGTGCCCGAGCCGTTGCGGGGCACCTACGCCGGGCTTGCCAGCCCGCCCGCCATCGACCACCTGCAGCGGCTGGGCATCACCGCCGTCGAGCTGCTCCCCGTGCACCACTTCGTATCCGAGCACGCCCTGGTGGAGCGCAAGCTCAGCAACTACTGGGGCTACAACACGCTGGGGTTCTTCGCGCCGCACGCCGCGTACGCCGCCTCGGGAGGACGGGGCCAGCAGGTGCGGGAGTTCAAGGCGATGGTGCGGGCGCTGCACGCGGCGGGCATCGAGGTGATCCTCGACGTGGTCTACAACCACACGGCCGAGGGCAACCACATGGGCCCGACGCTGAGCTTCCGCGGCATCGACAACGCCAGCTACTACCGGCTCGTCGAGCACGACCGGCGCATGTACATGGACTACACGGGCACGGGCAACACGCTCAACGCCCAGCACCCCGAGGTCCTGCGCCTCATCATGGACAGCCTCCGGTACTGGGCCACCGACATGCACGTCGACGGGTTCCGGTTCGACCTCGCCTCCGCCCTGGCCCGGGGGTTCCACGAGGTCGACCGTCTGTCGGCGTTCTTCGACCTCATCCACCAGGACCCGGTGATCTCGCAGGTGAAGCTCATCGCCGAGCCGTGGGACGTGGGGGAGGGCGGTTACCAGGTCGGCAACTTCCCCGTCCTGTGGACCGAGTGGAACGGCAAGTACCGCGACGCCGTGCGGGACTTCTGGCGGGGCGAGGGCGCCAGCCTGGCCGAGATGGGCTACCGGCTGACGGGCTCGTCCGACCTGTACCAGGGGGACGGCCGGCGCCCGTACGCGTCGATCAACTTCGTGACGGCCCACGACGGGTTCACCCTCCACGACCTGGTCAGTTACAACCAGAAGCACAACGAGGCCAACGGCGAGGGCAACCGCGACGGCACCGACGACAACCGGGCGTGGAACAGCGGGGCCGAGGGCGAGACCGACGACCCGGCCGTGCTGGCCCGCCGCCGCCGTCAGAAGCGCAACTTCCTCACGACCCTGCTGCTGTCCCAGGGTGTGCCGATGGTGCTCGGCGGCGACGAGATCGACCGCACGCAGCGGGGCAACAACAACGCCTACTGCCAGGACAACGAGCTGGCCTGGTTCGACTGGAACCTCAGCGAGGAGGCCGAGGACCTGCTCGACTTCGCCCACCACCTCGTGGGGCTGCGCCGTGACCACCCCGTCTTTCGGCGCCGCCGGTTCTTCCAGGGCCGGCCGATCCACGGGTCGGGCCTGGCCGACATCGGCTGGTTCGCGCCCGACGGGCACCTCATGACCGAGGAGGAGTGGTTGCGGAGCCGGGTCAACGCCGTCGGCATGTTCCTCAACGGCGAGGAGATCGCCGAGCCGGGCCGCCGGGGCGAGCGGGTCGTGGACGAGAGCTTTCTCGTGCTGCTCAACGGCGCCCACGAGCCGGTCCGCTTCCGCCTCCCGGATGTGAAGTGGGCGAACTCCTACGAGCTGGTCATCGACACGTCCCTCGGCTACGTCGCGTCCCTGCCCGCCCGCATCGAGGGCCCCGCCCTGAAGGCGTCCGACGAGATCGACCTCGAGGACCGTTCCGTGGTGGTGCTGCGCAAGGCCAGCTGATCCTACCCAGGGTTCTTGTAAGGCTCAGCCACCGAATCGGTGGCTAGGCCTTACAAGAACGGACGACCGGCCGCGCCGGCGGTCAGGCCCAGTGGCGGATCGTTACCGGCAGGGAGAACCAGTTGGGGTGGGCGGCCACGGTGGCGTCGATGCCGGTGGCGAAGGGACGGTCGAACGGGTAGCCCATGGCGCGGCGGTCGGGGTAGTCGGTGTCCTGGAGGCCGCAGTAGCTGATCGACGTGCAGTGGTCCTGGGGCGGGACGGCGAGGTCGTCGCCGCTCGACAGCATGGCCAGCAGGCGGAACGGCATCCCGGCGGCGGTGCCCCGGGGGAGCAGGAGCGTGTAGGGCCAGCCGCAGTCGCACCACGCCTGGTCGTCGGCCCGCGACGACGACGGCGACTGCAGGTCGGCGGGGCGCAGGGCGGGCTTGCGGATCACCGACGAGGCGTCGGCGCGCCGTTCGACCGTGTGCTCGCCGATGTGCTCCCCGGCGGGCACCCGCCAGGCGAAGCGGTCCATCTCGATCCAGGCCGTGCGATCCTCGCACTCGGTCTCGGGGGCCAGGAAGACCCGCACGGTCACGTCCTGGTCGGCGCCGGTGGGATTCTCGGCCCGGAAGACGTAGGAGAAGTCGTCGTGGGACAGGTAGCGGATGGGCTCGGCCCGGGCACCGCTCTCGTCCTCCACGGGTAGGTCCCGCACGAGCATCTCGGTGGCGAGATCGGACACCTCGATGCCCAGCAACCGCACGGGCGGGGCGTCGGCGGCGAAGTCGTAGGGCGGCTGCTGGTCCTGGAAGGCCCGGAAGACGGCGTCGACCTGCTTGTGCCAGCGGAAGAACACGGGGTCGCGCACGGCCGTGGCGGTCGAGGCCATGACGCCGTTCGGCGGCGTGTTGTCGAAGCGCATGAAGTGGATGTGCCCATCGTTGTGGTGGTTCCCGTAGGTCTGCTGCTGCGGGTCGACCGTGCGGACGTTGGCCTCCGCCGTGTCGCCCAGGTTGTCGATGCGCACCGGGACGGGCGGGCCCTGGGGCAGCTGGAAGCGGCCGGTGCGGGCGGCCCCGAACAGGGCGTCGCGGAAGGCCTCGTGCCTGGGGACGAGGGCGCCGGGCCGCTGGGTGTATGGCGCCGCCAGGTCGCTGATCGTCGCGCCGGCCGGGCGGGCGCGGAACGTCGTCCACGCCGCGCCGTCCCAGTACCGCAGCGGCCCCGGGTCGTAGCCCTGCGGGATCGTCGCCCGGTAGTCGGCGAACGGCTCGACGGGGGGCAGGTCGACGCTCAGCCGCTCGGCGTCGTAGCGGGCCAGCATCTGCTGGTGCATGTAGGCGAACAGCTCGCCGTGGCGGTCGCCGATCGCGAGGGTCGCGCCGGGACGGCCGCGCATCGGGTAGACGAGGTGCCAGTGCTCGTGGTGCTCGTTGAGGAGCGGGTCCTCACGCCAGTAGTCGAGCGCCTCCTCGGGCGGGGTCGCGCCCGGCCCGGCCGCGGCCGACGGCATCACCAGCATGGGCTGGCGTTGCTCGAGGGGCCGGAAGACGGTCACGTCCCTCGCCGGCGGGAAGTGCGTGACGAACAGCGCCACGGCGTACTGCACGAGGCCCGGCACCTCGCCGTCCATGCGCCCATCGGCCTCGGCGAGGGCGGCGGACAGGCCGTCCGGGCCCGGGGTGGCCTCGGCGATCTCCATCATCTGCGACGCCAGGGCCGTGGCCCGGTCGAGGTCGTCGTCGACGAAGGGGCTGAACTGGCGCGGCGTCTCCGGCCCCCGGAGCTGCCCGAGCGCGCTTCGGGCCCGTCCCGACCCTCCGGACACGACGTCGTCCACCGACTCTTGCCAGTCCCGCGCGCCGTTGGGGCTCATTTGTGTTCGCCCTCCATGTGCTCGGTGGCCAGGGTCAGGGCCGTGCGGGCGGCGGTGCCCGGGTCGTCTACGCGCACGATGGGGTCGAGCGCCCAGGTGGCCATGCCCACGACGGGTGTGCCGATTTTCAGCGCGAAGGCGATCTCCGACAGGGTGCCGTACTCGCCGCCGATGGCGACGACGGCGTCGGCCGCCCGTACGACCAGGATGTTCCGGCCCTCACCCATGCCCGTCGGCACGGCCACGTCGACCCAGGCGTTGGCCACCCGCCGGTCGGTCCCGGGAAGGATGCCGAGCGTGGCGCCGCCTTCAGCCTTGGCGCCCCGGCACGCCGCCGCCATCACGCCGCCGAGCCCGCCGCAGACGACAAGGGCCCCGTGGCGGGCGAGCTCGCGGCCCACCGCCTCGGCGCGTTCGCACTCCTCGTCGCTCGCCTCCGACGCGCCGACCACCGCGACGACTCGGCCCGTCACGGCCTCCGAAGGTACCCCCACCCCGCCCCGCGCGATCGCTATGCTGCGAATCGATCATGAGGCGGGCATTTGCCACAACTGTGGTGGTGCTCGCGCTGGTGGCGACAGGCTGCGGGGCCACGCAGGGTGACCAGGGAGCCGAGGTCTCAGCGGGACCGCGCCCACCGAGCGTGGCACCGTCGGGGCGCTTGGGCGGCCCCAGTTCCGGCGCGGCCGCCGGCGCACCCGGTCCGGTCGCGCCCCAGGTC
>JBOGIC010000157.1:0-12674 GCA_050744985.1 Acidimicrobiales bacterium | reverse complement strand
CACGCCCAACGACTTCGCCGACCTCGGCGAGGTCGAGTCCCGGCTGGCGGCGTTTGAGCGCCGCTACGAGCAGACGGCGCAGCCGTTCGAGTGGAAGTTCACACGAGGCGACCTGGCGAAGCTGATCGAGCGACTGGCGGACAAGCCCGACTACCAGACGGCAGCGTGAGCGTCGTGAGATACGTGACCGAAATTACGGGCCAGAGCACTTAGTTCCCTGGCCAAGCGCCCCGAAGGCCACTCGGGCGAACGCATCCTCGACACGCGAACAGAGCCGGATGGCCTCCTCTCTAGAGCCTCATCCACCTCGGCCATGATGGCCTTCGACCGGGCTGGCCATAACTCAAGGGACTGCCGCACGCTCGTCGCCGGCGGCGACCGGCCTTCATCCGCGCTCCCTGGCAACCCTACGGCGCATCTTCACCTCGCGGTCGCCGACGCGACGACCTCAGATCCTCGTCCCGCAAGCCGAACGGCGAGCGGCGGTCCCGCATCGCGAACCGCCTGGGAGGGCGGGCGTCGATCACCGACTTCGTCGCCGAGGCGGTTCAGCTGTCCCGCATAACCGGCAACTCGACGACACCCGACCGGCAACGCCGCCCGGTTGTCACACGGGATCGGTCCTCGGTCCCAGCTGCGCGAATGCCGGTACGCGAATCCTGTCGTCCCCGTGGCGCCCACGCCGCCACCAGGTGCCGATATCCGTCCCGAGGCGTCGTTCCCACGCTCGTGCCGGGGGTGGGCGACGCCCAGAAGCCGCCGGAGGTCGTCGTTCACCGTGGGTGACGACCGGACGGCGCCGCCCGGAGTTACCCGTCGATGGATGGATCAGGTTGAACAAAGGCCGGGCGGGATCGCCGTGCCGCACCGGTTGCGCGTGAAGACGATGCTGGCGCCGGCTTGGTCCCAGATCAAGTCGGCGGGCACATTGTTGAAGGCGGTGTTGCCGACGACGAACACGTTCGACGAAGGCGTGCCGCCCCGGCTCGTCACCACGATGCCACCACGTAAGGTGGCCGGCCCGGACGCGACATTGCCGTTCACCGTGTTGGCCTCGATGGAGATATTGTGGCCACCGAGGACGGCGATCCCGGCGCCGGACCTACCAAGACAGGCCCGATTGTTTCCGTTGAGCACGTTGCCGCTGAGCGCCCAGTTCACCCCGACGCCCGGTCCCCCGACAAGCCGGATCCCGACGCAGTTACCGGAAAAGTTGTTGTTGGTCACGCTGCCGCCGTTGGAGATCCCGATCAGGATCCCCTCGCCGAGGTTGCCATTGGCGGTGTTCCCGGACACGACGGCTCGGGCTTCGGGGGAGCTACCGATGTACAGCCCGGCCTGCACGTTGCCGTTGGTGGTATTTGACAGGAACTGGATCCCGGACGAGTCGATGGCGAAGACCCCGTAGGCGCTGTTGTTCGACGACACGTTGCCGTCGACCGTGACGCCCTCTGCGGCAATGATGAGAATGCCGTAGCTGGAGAAGTTCTGGATATCGAACCCCGTCACCCGGGCCTGCGGTACGCGACGCGTCACCTCGCCGGTGGAGAAGTTGACGTCGCCCACGATGCAGATGCCACTGGCGCGTCCGAGGCCCTCCTGGGGATCACACGGCGTGGCCCGTGGTGACGCCGGCAGTCGTAGCAATGTGGAGCCCGGCCCGGCGCCTTGTAGCGTGATGCCGTCCTTGGTCACCAGGAGGTTCTCGTTGTACACGCCTGGCGAGACATGAATGGTCGAGCCGGGGGGAGCCGCGTCGATGGCCGCCTGAATCGACTGTCCCGGACTGACAGAAAGGAGGGCTCCGCCTGCCGGCGATGCCGCCAGCGGAAGCGCAAGGACACCGGTTGAAAAAAGGATTGCCGTTCGCAACGCGCAAAGAGCCGTCCGCCGCATGCCTACCCCCGTTGGCCGCCGAGGGGGAAAAACTAGCTGCCGTCCTGGAGCGTTGTCAAGGGGGGCAACGATGGCGCAAATGAGCGCCCCGTGGAGGTTGCCTCCCGCGATGGACCGTTCTGTTCCCGATGGTGGCTCCCGTCAAGGATCTTCGGGCGGATCTGGGAGGCGTTCCAGCAGTCGGGTGACGTCGTGCCGTCGCGGAGCCAGCGCTGGAAACGACACCGAACGGCTTGCGGAACATCGCCGACTTCGTCGGAGGATGACGGACGCCGGTGCCGGAAGGGGATCCGCTTGCGGGCCGATCGACCTGGCTACTCGACGGCGGCGACCGAGAGCGCGCCCGGTCGGCGATTCCCTATTCTTGATCACCAGCGGCGGGCGCATGATGCGGGGATCGCGCGGTTCTGGTCTGGCGGGCCGCCGCCAGCTACCGACGCCGGAACCCTCGATTGCGGAGCCGCGTGCAACGTCTGGCTCTTGACGCTCGCGGGCTCGAGTCTTCAGCTCATTTCCGCTTCGTCGAGCGGCTGGATCGTGGCGATGATCTCCTCGGTGCCCACGTCGTAGGGCATCAGTTCAGGATCACCACCGCTTCTTCATGGCCAGGGCTGAGCAGCGAGCGAAAGGCGACTCGCAGGTCGGTCGCCGATTCGGGAACCTCGAAGACGGCACTCGTCTCCATGCGCGTCCCAGCAGGGAGCTCGCCAAAGGTTCTCGATCCGCCGACGACGCTCAACCGGCCGTGCTCCGACTGGTAGCTGGCGCCAGTCGAATCGCGGAGCTCAACCGCCGGCAGGTCCGACAGGTTCCGGGTGGCGGAGCTCTGGCTCACCACCTCAGACCTGATCGACACCAACCGGTTTCCGCGGGCTGGCTGCACCGCGGGCGTCGGTGGAAACGGGTCCTGCACCGACAGCATCGTCATGCGAAGATCGTCGAGCACGAACGGCTGTCCAAGCTTCTGGAGCGTCGGCTCAGACAGATGCATCCCCGTCGTCGGCGTCGGCTCAGACAGCTGCATCCCCGTCGTCGGCGTCGTCATTGCCGGCTGCTGCGGCGGCGATGTGCTCCGCGACGAACTTTGCGGATCGGCGTCGCTGCAGGCGAAGAGAACCGCCACCGCTACGACGGCTCCGACGCGCGCGAGCTTCCACACGTCTTCATGTTCGCCGTCGTGAGTCGCCGGCGCTTATCCGATTTGATCGCGCCTGCGTGCGCGGAGCACCGCCTGCGTCCCCTGCCGCGGGCTGCCGCGCGGTGCGGCCGACGCCCTGCTTCCGCGCTCAGCGCTCGGCGCGATCGGCTGCTCCGGAACGGCACCGCTTCTGAACGGCCGGCCGCAGGGGCACAGACGCTCGGCGCGGCCTCGCGACGTTCCGGAAACCGTTCCCCTTGCGGGGACCACCGTCGCCGTTCCCCTTGCGGGCAGCGCCGCTCGCCGTTCCCCTTGCGGGCAGCGCCGCTCGCCATTCCGGAGGGGAACGGCGATGCGGAAGGAGCGGAGGAATCGTTGTGTGATCGCTTGCATCATCCGGGGCGTGGTCGTGGAAGCCCGCCAGGAGGCACTCGCGGGGGTCTAGTCTTGGTCAGCGCGACATGGCGACCAACGAGGATGGCCCGTTCCGCTTTCCCGACGAGGACGCGGAGGACATCAGGTCCGGGTTGACGCGGCCGGTGCGCTCCGGCGGGAAGGCGGAACCTCGCCGCACCCCCGGCGATGAGAACGCCGTCCCGACCGAGCCATTGTCCCGTCGAGCCAGGCCCCGTCCCTAGCGAGGCACGCTCGTGGGCACCGGATCCCCGTTTGTCTTGATCTTCAACGGATCCTCGTCGCCGGTCAACCTGGCGTACATGCGGGTTGCCTACCAGTGCATGTTCGAGGGCGGGGAGCCGTGGGAGGTCCGGGGCTGGCGGTTTCTCAATCCGGGCGAAGTGACGTTCATCAAGAACCCGACGGCCAATCGATGGCTCTATGTCTACGCCGAAAGCTGGGACGGGCACATGTGGACGGGCCCATTCCTCGAGGTGGTGCCATTCTGGTCCTCGTTCCGCCGCTGCACCGGACTAGGGCTCCAAGTCTCCGAGAGCGCCGCCGTCGTGGGCTTTCTCGAGCTCGACACCAAGAAGGTCGTCAAGAAGCTCCTCCCTTAGCCCACAATACCGTTTACTTAAGACTACACGAGTGTTATTCTTCGGCTCGTGCCCAGGGCCGGGTGGGTCAAGCCGCAGACGGACCAGCGCCTGTCGGACCACATCTCGATCGGCGTGCTGACCCTGGTGTTCCCGCCGGAGATGGTCGACCGGGTGGTTGCCCAAGCCGGGCGCACCGAGGTCCGCCACCGGCTGCTGCCGGCCCGCGTGGTCGTCTACTACGTGCTGGGCCTGGCCCTGTTCGCGCAGGCTTCCTACGAGGAGGTCATGCGCAACCTGGTGGAGGGCCTGTCGTGGGGATCTGGGTGGGCGCAGGCGTGGAGCGTGCCGACCAAGGCGGCGCTGTTCAAGGCCCGGGCCCGCCTCGGCCCCGAGCCCCTCGAGGCGCTGTTCCGAGAGGTGGCCGGGCCGATGGCCACGGCGGCGACGCCGGGGGCCTGGTTCCGCGGTCGGCGGGTCATGAGCATCGACGGCACCTGCGTCGACGTGGCCGACACCGTCGCCAACGCCGAGGCGTTCGGCCGGCCGGGTACGGGCCGGGGGGAGGGGGCCGGGGCGTTCCCGCAGGTCCGGGTGGCCGGGCTGGCCGAGTGCGGCACCCATGCCCTCGCCGGCGTCGCCTTCGGCCCGTGCACGACCGGCGAGACGACGCTCGCCCGGGGCCTGCTCCCCTCGCTCGGTCCCGACATGGTCGTGCTGGCCGACCGGGGCTTCTACAGCTTCGCCCTCTGGAACGAGGCCCGGGCCACCGGGGCCGACCTGGTGTGGCGTACCAAGTCGAACCACGTGCTGCCCGTCGACGAACGCATCGACGACGGCTCCTACCTGTCGCACCTGCACGAGGTGGTCAACCACCACCGGCGTCGCAGCGACGTGGTGGTGCGGGTGATCGAGTACGCCCTCGACGACCCCGGCCGCCCCCGACCCGACGCGCCCTACCGCCTCATCACCACCATCGTCGACCCCGACGCCGCCCCGGCCGACGAGCTGGCCGCCCTGTACCCCCAGCGCTGGGAGTTCGAGACCCTCCTCGACGAGCTCAAGACCCACCAGCGGGGGCCCCGGGTGGTGCTGCGCTCCAAGCAGCCCGACGGCGTGCGCCAGGAGCTCTACGGGTACCTGTGCGTCCACTACGCCATCCGCTGGCTGATGCACGCGGTGGCGCTCGCCCGCGACGCCGACCCCGACCGGCTGAGCTTCACCCGCTCCCTCCGGGTGGCGCGCCGGACCACGGCGTCGCACCCGGGTTTTTCCCCCTCGGGCCCTGGCTGAGGCCCGGGCCCAGGCCAGCGACGAGATCCTCTTCGAGGTCCTCCCGCAGCGGCGCCTGCGTTCCAACCCGCGCGTGGTCAAGCGCAAGATGTCCAACTTCGGCGTCAAGCGAGCCGAGCACCGCCGCCACCCCCAGCCCACCCGACCCTCCGCCGACGCCGTGCGGGTCCTCCGCCCCACATCTGTTTCCCTTCACACCCGTTTGGGACAGAGAGGCCATCTTCTCAAGGTGCACATCGCGCAACCGCGAGGACCTACGGGCTCGCAAAAAACGCGCGGTTCCCCGTACGTCTGTCCCTTTGTAGCAGGACGACGACGCGATAGTGACCGGTAACAAGACCACGAACTATGAACACGCATCCTGCAGCCAAGTGAACGTGTAGTCCTTGTTCTGGACCTCGATGGTGCTCAGCTGGTACATATCGTGGGCGTCGAGCGGGTTGAGCTTCTGCTTGCCGAGCACGAGCACAGCAGTCATCGCACCGCCGGGGAACTCGATCGTCGGCGTCGTCTGATTTTGCCCCGTGGTGCTGTGCTCTTCGTAACGTGCGCCATCTGCGGCCAGCACCTTGATCCGCTTGCGCCCTCGAACGTGAGGCCCGGTCTTGAGCGTGACCCTCGTCGGTCCCCTTCTCTCCCGCACCTCGACGAGGATCTTGTCGCAGTCGTCCTGCAGATGGCCGTCGAAGCTCTGCCACGTCACCAGGTGCTCGGCACGGACAGGATGGGCCGTCGGACCCACCTCGAGGGCGTAGTCACCGCTCTCCGTGGGGGTGTGGGTCTCGCCTGCTGGACAGCGTCCCAGGGAATTCCCTTGGAAGTAGAGCCCCTGGCACCTGTTGCAGAACTTCCAATTCTCCTGTCGGCCCGGTCCGGGCCCAAAAGCAAGTGCGTAGGCGCTGCCCCGCTCGATGTCGTGCCCGCCTCCCGCCGGGCACCGCCCCGCGGTGTTGTTCCCGCCGAAGACGAGCCCCTGGCATCGCCGGCACCAGTGCCAGTTCGACTGCATTCCCGGGGCAGCCTCGTTGAGATGGAGGCTGTAGTTGCCGCTGCCCACAAAGCTGTGCGGCCCCCCGAGAGGCCCCGCGTTCGGGCACGACCCGCGAATGGGCAAGCTCGCCCTCTCCGGGGCCTGAGAGGGGTTACCCGCAAAGAACAGGCCCTGACACTGAGGGCACCACCGCCAGTTGTCTTGTTGCACGATCTGCCTTCCTTTCGTTTGTTGATCAGGGATGAGAGGGACGTCCAGCGGTCGACTTGGTGGTCCAGGCGGCGATGGCAGGGGCACAGCACGCCATGGCGTCACTGGCGGCGATGGCGCGGTCACCGAGGCTCGGTCCCGTGGACTCGCCGTTGTCGAAGTGGCCATCGTGCACACGTTCGATGAGGCGAATGACCTCATCGGGACGGGGCCTGCCTACGCCCTCGACCGACTGGGCTGACACGAGGGTGACGCCGGCGGCGATCACGGCGGTCGCCAAGGCAGCGACGCAAGTGGGAGTGCTCCATCGTTTGAACGTTCTCCTCCTCGGGGATCGGTCAGTTCGGTTCAGGGACGGGATGCCAACGCGCCGACGGAATCCGGCGTGACCGTCGTAGGCGATGAGTCGCGGCGATAGTCATTCGGGTCCGCGACGTGGCAGGCCCCGGTAATGAGTACGAGCGCCAACGCGCACGCAAGGAACCGGCACCTGCGCTGTCCGATGGGGGTCACCGGCTCTCCTCGCCGGCGGTCGCTTCGGGGAATGGAGCTGGCGCTCGCCAGCCCGTGCCGCCCGATGGCGCGGGGTTGTCGTGCGCGATCAGCCAGAGTCCGACAATCAGCGTGGCGATCGCGACGACCGCCGCGGCGCCCACCGCCCTCGTCCATTGTCTGACCTTCGGTCTTTCGTGAAGAGGCCGAGATTTCGACGAGCCGTCTCCCACCGCCCGGTTGCCATCGAAGACCGGCTTGGAACCGAACCAGCATGCGACACGCTTGCGACCGGTACCGTCGACTTCGGCGAGATGGGCCCAGGCGCCCGGAGCCGCGGCCCGGAGCCGCTCGTTCACGAACGCACGGCGTGCCTGCGCTTCATCTCTGAAGATGGCGACGGGCTCGTCGGTAGTCGCGTTCTGCTCCGAACTTGCAAAGAGCAGCCACAGCTTCGCACCCTCCGAGCCGGGTTGCTCGGGTGTTCCCTCGTCGTCCGGCAGCTGCATCCCGGGCTGGCTCACGCCACTGCCTGACATCCGCCGGGCGCAGCAACTGAGCTTCCCGGCCGGTCAGCTCTCCCGTCGGGGACGTAGGCCGCGACCATGCGGGTCGGTTCGTCGGACTCGTTCCGGGCGACGTGTGGCTCGCGGCCGCTGAGGTACGTCTGCCCAGGTCCGTAGTCGTGGCGACTACACGCCTGATCGTAGACGGTGAGCGTGCCCGAGAGGACGACGACCGCGTGGAGCCCGGGGTGGACGTGCCAGCCACTCGAGTGACCTGGCTCATAGACCAGGTCGGCGGTCGTGACCGTTGCCAGTTGGTTCGGAGTCACCACCGCGGCCTGATGTCCGCGCGCTGGCGACTCGTTCTGCCGCAAGGCCACCAGCAGGGCACGGGCGGAGAGGCCGACCACGACGAGACCGATCAGTGCCACAGCCAAGTGGCGGAGGGCCCCCGCCGCTCTGCCGCGCGTGGTGCCCAGCGCGCTCCGCGCCGCGTGACACCTTTTCGCATCCTCCAGCAGTTCTCTTCGGTGGTCTTCCGCCAGGTCGATTGCTGTCGTCAGCACCCCTGCCCCCTTGCTTGGATCGGGCTCCGTGCCGCGGAGACTGCGCCCGACCGCTGACGGCGGACGGACGAACCGCTGACAGCTCGCTGATCGCCGCCCTACGCCTTGGGCGGCCGAATGCGAACGGAGCGGCGGCGCCGCTTGGAGATCCGCGTTCTCGGTCATTTGGAGGGGAGCGGCTGCGACCGCGTGCTCGAGGCAAGCCTTTGCCAGCGCGCCCTGTTGGCCCGCCTGGCCGTGGCCGCCAACCGGGTCGGCGGTCGAGTCCCTGCTCGACGAGCTGTGGCTTCCAAGCGCCCAGCGCCTGGTGGCGCAGGGGCCCCTGGCTACGCGTCCAGGCCGTGCGAAGTTCCGCCCGGAGCCATCAAGGTGCCGTAATCAACCACGCCACGGTCGACAGCGAGAAGGTCATCTTCTTCTACTCGGCCGGCGACTTCATGAGCCGGCCAGCGCGGGCATCGAGGATGCCTCATCTCGCTTCACCTAAACGGCATCGCAAGTCGTGCAGGCCCTCCGACGGACAGGGTCGAACGCGCCACCAATCCGGACCGCACTCGGGCAGTACCGGTGATGATCAAGACGATCCGGCGTCTGTAGGTGGCCTAGGCGCCATCCAGGCCAGCGACGACCCGTACCCGTGGAGCCGCGCCCGGATACCTTGAGCGGGTGGCACCCCTCGAACCGCCGAAGAGCGCGACCGAAGCCGCAAATGCGATCACCGAACTGAACGACACCGCATGGGTCCTGGCCGCCCTGATCGACGTGTTCAGCCGGGAGGCCAGGCCCAGCTGCAACCGCGACGACCTCGCGGCGCAGGTGCTCGCCTCGGCCGGCCTGTTCGTCGAGGACGCGGATGGGATCTCGCCGGCGCCCGGACTTGCCGATCTGATCCGCGAGACCGGTGTGGCGCCTGTCGATGGGGCCCGCAGCGTGCTCGGCCAGGTCGCCGTGGTGGCCAGAGGTGAATCGCTGAATGAGGGATGGGCCGAGCAGGCCGATGAGACGTTGCTTGCCCAGGGCGCCGCGTCCGGCCGCTTCGTCTCGGCGTTCCTGCCTCGGCTATTCGCACAGGTCCCCGAACTCCACGATCGGCTGAAAACACCGGGGGCACGTTTTCTCGACGTGGGTGTAGGCGTCGGCGCCATGGCATGCGCGATCGCGAATGCGATCCCGTCACTCTCGATCGTCGGCATCGACCCCTTTCGCCGAGCGCTGCGGCTCGCGGCTCAACGCGTCGCAGAACTGGGCCTCGAGGATCGTGTGACCCTCAGACGGTGCGGCGTCGAGGAGGTCGACGACGAGGAGGCATTCGACCTCGCGTGGCTGCCGGCGCCGTTCATCCCGCCACCGCTGTTTGCGACCGGTGTCGAGCGGCTGTTCCGGGCGTTGCGATCGGGTGGGTGGATCCTCGTCGGCATGGGACGCCTGGAGGGCAAGAGCCTGTCGACCGCCGTGACCCGCTGGCAGACGGCACTCATCGGAGGGACGCCGTTGACCCAAGACGAAGCCATTGCCCATCTCACTCGCGTCGGATTCGTCGACGGTCGCAAACTCGAGTCATCGCCGGGCGCGCCGGTCGCCGTGATCGCCCGACGGACGGCGTAGGACGGCTCGCTCGCACGTGTTCTACTTCCTCGTCACGGGCGAGGCAGCTGGGCCAATCGTCGGGGCCTGCGGGCTCAACGACGTGGACTGCCCGAACTGCCGCGCAAACCTGGGGTTGGTCCGGACTGACGCGCACGGACGTGGGGAGGCAACCGAAAGCGGCCCGACTCCTTGCTCGGTACCGCCTCGAAGGGCTCGGTCTCGTCCGGCTCGAGATCTTGTCGGGTGTGGCAATCTCGCCAGCGAACGGGTTGCGGTCAAGATGGGGCGAGACGTGAAGGCGTGTTGCGGAGGCGCCTCGGGCTGGGCGGACGCTCACACGACGCCGTGTCCTAACTCCCTCACACCCGAAGATCTCCCTCGACTGAAGCAATGACCGCGGATATGTTTCCCCTCTCAAAGGCGTTTCGGATCCGCGGTCCGTCTTCGTCGTCGGCGGCGTTGTCGATCCGGCCATCGAGTTGCTCTCCCACCTGCGCGAGGACCTCACGGTGCTCAGCGAGCTTGTACGGGGGGATCGGCGCACCGATGACATCGCGGGCTGCTTGAGCAGTCGCCAGCAAGCGGCGGGCGCCGCAGGCATGGCCTCTCTGCAGCGTCGTATGCGCCACCACCTCGAAAACCTCCGCCACTGCGAGACGGTTTTCCATCGCGACGATCAATGGCACGACCTCGTCCAGCACCCGGTTGCACTCCTCACGGTTCTCCCGTTGCGCGATCGCGGCCAGGAGGTGCACGAGCGCCCACAGCCTGCCGTGCGCGAGGCCCAACTCCAGTGCGATGGAGTGGCTCTCCTCGAGGAGCTCTCGGGCACGCTCTGGGTGGTGGCGCGCGCGCTCCAGCTCTCCCCGATGCGCCAGCGTGATCAAGAGAGCGCTGCTATCGCCGATGTTCCGGCACATCGTGAACGAGTCCGCCAGCAACCGTTCAGCCTGGTCGTAGTCGCCCTGGGCCAACGCCAATCGGCCCATCGCGCCCAGCGACCACGCGATGCCGAACTCGTCGCCGATCTGCCGTCGGATGGCGATGCACTCGTCGTGGAGCGCCCAGGCCCTCGGGAAGTCGCACTGGTGGCCGGCAACCCAACTGAGTGCGCCGAGGCAGGATGCCACCTCGTAGTCATCGTGCAGCGCTCGCCACTGAGGGAGTGCCTTCTCGTTGAGCTCGCGGCACCGGTGCAGGTCGGCGCGGAAGCCAGCAAGCCAGGCCAGTCCCCGCGTGGACGTTGCGACGATGTGGCCGTCGCCACGAGCCGTGCCGCCCTTCATTCCGACCCCGAACAGCTCCTCCGCACGCCTGAACTCGCCGCGCCGCATGAGCAGGATGGCGAGCGCCTGCTCGGCACGCAGGCGCGCTGGTTCGTCAGCGTCACCGTTGCTGTCGAGGGCCCGATTGAGCCACGTCACGCCCTCCGTGAGGTGGCCGCGAAGGTCCCAGAAGCGGGCGAGATCGGTGCAGAGCCGAAGCCCAGCGGGTAAGGAGATCCCGTGGGTCAGGGCGGCTCGCAGGTTGTCGTGCTCGAGCTCGAGGAGATGAAACCACACCTTTTGAGCACCGACTAATGCCGCTTGGTCGTGCATCCGTGCGATGGCGGCGTTCGCCCGCGCCGCCAGCGTCCCGTAGAATTCGAGATGGCGGTCACGGGTCGCGGCTCCCTCGCCAGCAGCCTCCAGTTGCTGGAGGGCAAATGCGCGGAGGGTCTCGAGTAGGTCGTATCGCGCCTCGACACCTGCTTCGTCGACGACGACCAGCGACCGGTCGGTCAACATGGCAAGCAGGTCGAGAACGTCCGATCGCTCCACCGGCCCATCGCTACAGATCGCTTCCGCCGCCTCCAGTGTGAAGCCACCAGCGAAGACGGACAAGCGCCGGTACGTCGTCTTCTCGACCGCCGAGCAAAGGTCGTGACTCCACTCGATCGTCGCCAGGAGGGTTCGCTGCCGTGCCGGCGCGGTGCGGGGCCCGGTCCGCAGCAGCGCAAACCGATCGTCGAGTCGCGACGCGATCTGAGCAGGCGTGAGCGCGGGAGTCCGAGCTGCTGCGAGCTCGATGGCGAGCGGAATTCCGTCCAGCCGGCGGCAGATCTCGGCGACCGACCGCGCATTGTCGCCCGAGAGTTTGAACCGGTGATGCGCATCCGTCGCCCGGTACACGAACAGCCGTGCAGAGTCGAAGTCGAGAAGGTCTGCCGCCCCCAGCTCCACTGATGAAGGGACGGCAAGCGCCGGCGTTCGCCAGACCTGCTCGCCCTCGACACGGAGCGGTTCCCGGCTCGTCGTCACCACCGACAAACGCGGAACCGCACGCAACAGCACGTCCGCCAGTTGTGCCACGCCGTCGAGGAGGTGTTCGCAGTTGTCGAGGACCAGGAGGCTTCGATCGGATCGCAGGGCCGTCACCAGAGCTTCCAGTGGCTCCCGGCCGAGTTCTTCGTGGACACCGAACGCGCCGGCAACCGTGAACGGGATCAGCGAGGCGTCTGCGAGCGGTGCCAGCTCAACGAGGCGAACTTGTCCGTAGTCGGAGCGGACGCGATGAGCGAGTTCGATAGCGAGGCGGGTCTTGCCGGCACCGCCAGGTCCGACAATCGTCAGGAGCCTGCCCTGCCGTAGCAGCTTGGAAAGCTCGGTGAGCTCCTGACCACGGCCCACAAAGCTCGAGCGCGGCACCGGGAGGTTGGAATCCAGCTCCGTGCTCGACGCATCCCTACCATCGAGCTTCTGAACACCAGGCCCCACGGCCACGGCCGCCGGCGGCGCCCAGTCGAGCTCGGGCTTGTGGAGCAGGACGGCCTCCTCCAAGCGGGCGAGCTCGGGGCTGGGGTCGATCCCCAGGTCGTTGCCCAGGACGTGGCGTAGCCGCTGATAGGCAGCCAGGGCGTCGGCCTGGCGGCCGGCCCGGTAGAGGGCGAGAATGAGCTGGGCCCACAGCCGCTCCCGGTAGGGGTGAGCCCCCGCCAACCCCCCCAGCTCGGCCACGACC
>JBOGIC010000156.1:0-4759 GCA_050744985.1 Acidimicrobiales bacterium | reverse complement strand
CGCGGCGTTCGGGCCACGCAGGCCGGGTGTACGTTCGCCCTGCACTTTTCGTCGCCGCCCATCCCTGAGGAGGAGACCAGGCAGGAGGAGCGAGGGCAATGGACGAGTACACCGAGCGCGCCGGCATCTCTCGGCGCAGGTTCATCCAGGCGGCGGCCGGGTTCACCTTCCTGGCCGCGTGCGGGAAGTCGGCCACCGATACCGGCGGTGGGGCCACCGGTGTCACGTCCACGGTCGTGCTTCCGTCCAAGCAGCTCGCCGGCGACCTCAAGATCCTCCAGTGGAGCCACTTCGTCCCGCGCCATGACCGGTGGTTCGACCCCTTCGCCGCCGACTGGGGCCGCCAGGTCGGCGTGAACGTGACGGTCGACCACATCAACCTGGCCGACATCCCGGCGCGGGCCTCGGCCGAGATCGCGGCGGGCGAGGGGCACGACCTCATCGAGTTCCTCTCGCCGCCGTCGGCCTTCGAGCCGAGCGTTCTCGACCTGTCCGACGTCAACCAGGAGGCCGAGCGCCGGTTCGGCAAGCAGACCGCGCTGTGCACGCGCAGTACGTACAACCCCACCACCAAGAGGTTCTACGGCTTCTGCCACGGCTGGGTACCCGACCCGGGCGACTACCGCCGGACGATGTGGGAGAAGGTCGGCCTGCCCAACGGGCCCACGACCTACCAGGAGCTGCTGGACGCCGGCGGGCGCATCAAGCGGGACCAGGGCGTGCAGCTCGGCATCGGCATGTCCAACGAGCTCGACTCGAACATGGCGGCGCGCGCCCTGCTGTGGTCGTTCGGCGGTTCCATCCAAGACGAGCGGGAGAACATCGTCTTCAACTCGCCGCAGACGATCGAGGCCGTCGACTTCATGGCGCGGCTGTTCAAGGGCACGATGACCGACGAGGTCTTCGCCTGGAACGCGGCGTCGAACAACCAGGGCCTCATCGCCGGCAACCTGTCCTACATCCTCAACTCGATCTCGGCGTACCGAACGGCCCAGACCGCGAACCCCGACGTGGCCGCCGACGTGTTTTTCACGCCGCCGCTGAAGGGCCCGCGGGGCGTCCAGCTGGCCAGCGAGCACGTGATCCCGATCTACGTCATCCCCCGGCACGCCAAGAACCCCGACGCCGCCAAGGAGTTCATGCTCAACCTCGTGGCGAACTACGCCCAGGCGACCAACAACAGCGAGCTGTACACGTTCCCCGCGTTCGCCCAGACGGTGCCGCAGCTGAACGGCTGGCTGGACAACGACCCCTACGGCTCCCAGCCGGCGAACAAGCTGGCGTTTCTGAAGGACGCCGAGAAGTGGAGCACGACGGTCGGGCACCCGGGGCCGGCGAACGCGGCCATCGGCGAGATCTTCGACACGTTCGTGCTACCCAAGATGATGGCCAAGGCGGCGCGGGGCGAGCTGAGCCCGCGCGATGCCGTGATCGACGCCGAGAACCAGATCCGGCCCATCTTCCAGCGCTGGCGCGATCGGGGCCTGGTGGGCGGGACGCGGTAGCCCCACCCGATGGCGATCGTCGAGGTCCGGCAGCTGACCAAGCAGTTCGAGGGCAACGCATCGCCGGCGGTGGACGGCCTCGACCTCGCCACCGACGACGGCGAGTACCTGGTGCTGTTGGGCCCCTCCGGCTGTGGCAAGACGACGTTGCTGCGCCTCATCGCCGGTCTCGAGCAGCCGACCTCAGGGGAGGTGTTCATCGGCCGTGAGCCGGTGGCCGGCCTCCCGCCCCGGGCCCGCAAGATCGCCATGGTGTTCCAGAGCTACGCGCTGTACCCGCACAAGACGGCCCGCAGGAACATCGAGTTCCCGCTGAAGGCGGCGGGGACGGCGCCCGAGGAGCGGGCCGGGAAGGTGCGGTGGGCGGCCGAGCTGCTCGGCATCACGGCGCTGCTCGACCGCCGCCCGCGGCACCTCTCCGGTGGGGAGCGCCAGCGGGTCGCGCTGGCCCGGGCGCTGGTGCGGGAGCCGGACGTGTTCCTCCTCGACGAGCCGCTGTCCAACCTCGACGCCAAGCTGCGGGCGGCGGCGCGCGACGACCTGAAGCAGTTCCAGGACCGCGTCGGAACGACGACCATCTACGTCACCCACGATCAGGTCGAGGCGATGGGGCTCGGCGACCGTATCGCCGTCATGTCGGACGGCCGTCTCCGCCAGGTGGGTACGCCGCACGATGTGTACCACGACCCCGCCGACACCTTCGTCGCCACGTTCCTCGGGTCACCGCCGATGAACATCGTCGAGCGCGACGGTGCGCTAGTGGGGTTCCGGCCCGAGAGCCTGCTACCCAAGGGCATCGTCGAGGCCGACGCCGACGCCATCACGGTGCCGTTCCACGTGCACCGGATCGAGTACCTGGGTTCCGAGCGCCACCTGGTCGGCACCGTCGAGTCCCTCGGCGAGCCCACACGCGTCATCGCCATGCTGCCGTCGACGGTGTCGGTCGAGGTGCCCGCCGACGACACCCACGAGTTCGTCATCCGGGGCGCCGACCTCCGGTTCTTCGACAAGGAGTCGGGTGCCCGTACCGCCCGCCAGCCGCTCGCGTAACCGGCCTGCGTGGCCTGAACGCCGTAAGCGGTACCTCCTCGACCGGGAGGGGGTGCTGGGCCCGATCATGCTCCTGCCCTCGGTCGTCTACATCGTCGCCCTGGTGGCGATCCCGTTCTTCCTCGCCATCGCCTACAGCCTGAGCGACGTGACGGTGGGGGATCCGAGCCTCGACTACGTGGGGCTGCGGAACTTCCGGGCCGTGCTGCGCGACCCCGTCTTCCGGCGGGCGCTGTGGAACAGCATCGTCATCACGGCCGTGACGGTCGCGCTCGTCCTGGTTCTCGGCAAGGTGCTGGCCCTCGTGCTGACGCAGGACTTCAGGGGCAAGTGGGTGGCGCGGTTCCTGGTCCTGTTGCCGTGGACGACGCCCGTCCCACTGGCGGCCATCGCCTGGCTGTGGATGCTCGACTCCCTGTTCAGCCCCATCGACTGGACCCTCCGCCGCATCGGGCTGCTCGACGGAAACCTCCACTGGCTCGGCAACTCGAAGCTTGCGTTCGTCTCGGTGGTGGCCGTGCAGGTGTGGAGGATCACGCCCCTGGCGGCGGTCATCATCATGGCCGGGCTGTCGGCCATCCCTCAGGACATCCGGGACGCCGCCGAGGTCGACGGCGCCGGGTTCTGGCGCAAGCTGTTCGAGGTCACGATCCCGCTGACCCTCCCGGTGACGGCGGTGGCGGCGCTGTTCGGGGCCGTGCTGGTGTTCACGGACATGAGCGTCGTGTTCGTGCTCACCCGCGGTGGGCCGGTGGACGCCACCCAGATCCTGCCGACGTGGGCCTTCTTCCGGGGCATCCAGGGCGGCGACCTGGCCCAGGGGGCGGCCGTGGCCCTGTTCCTCTTCCCGCTCCTGCTCGCCATGGCCGTGCTCATCCTGCGCTCGGTACGACGGATGGAGGTCATGTGACCAACTGGCGGCGGCGCCGGCGGTGGTCGCGGGTGGTCCTGTACGCCCTGGTGCTGGCGTTCGTCCTCTTCGCCGCCTTCCCCTTCGCCTGGGGCCTGATCACGGCGTTCAAGGCCGACCAGGATCTCTACAACCGCAACAACAATCCGTTCCTGTTCAACATCCACCCCACCCTCGAGCACGTCCGCCTGCTGTTCGAGGACACCGCCTTCAACACGTTCGTCGTCAACACCCTCGTGGTGGCGGTGCTCGTCGTGGCGATCACGCTGGCGACCAGCCTGCCCGCGGCCTACTGCCTCGCCCGCCTCAACCTCCGCTGGGGGGGTGCCATGGGCATCGCCATCTTCATGGTGTACCTGATCCCGCCGTCGCTGCTGTTCATCTCGCTGTCGCGGGTCGTGTCGACGCTGAACCTCCAGGACTCCCGCTGGGCGTTGGTCGTGCTCTACCCGACGATCACGATCCCCGTCTCGGTCTGGTTGCTGATGGGGTTCTTCAAGGGCATCCCGCGGGAGATCGAGGAGCAGGCCATGGTGGACGGGTACAGCCGCCTGGGCGCGTTCGTCCGCACCGTGCTGCCGCTGAGCTTCCCCGGGGTGGTGGCCGTGGTCGTGTTCTCGGCCACGCTGTCGGCGAGCGAGTTCATCTACGCGCTGGCCTTTGTCTCGCAGACGAGCCAGAAGACCGTCAGCGTCGGCGTGCCGACCGAACTGGTGCGGGGCGACGTGTTCTTCTGGCAGTCCCTGCAGGCCGCCACGCTGCTCGTCGCCATCCCCATCGCGCTGGTCTTCAACGCCTTCCTCAAACGGTTCATCGCCGGCTTCACGATGGGGGCTGTCAAGGGCTGAAGCGGCCGGCCGGCATCCGGATCCCCCCGTGCTCCGAACTCCTGCGTGGAGGAAGGGGGTAGGGGATGAGGTCGAGGCGGATCCTGGCGGGGGTGGTGCTCGTGCTCGGGGCGGCGGCCGTGCTCCTCGCGCCGGGGACGGCGTCGGCGCACCCACTCGGCAACTTCACCGTCAACGTCTACAGCGGGCTCCGGGTCGGGGCCGACCGGGTGGACGTGCACATCGTCGTCGACATGGCCGAGATCCCGACCTTCCAGGCGCGCGTTGGTCCGGCGGACGCGCCCGCCTACGGCCGCTCGCTCTGTGCCGAGAGCACCGGCCGGGTGTCGCTGAGCGTCGACGGCCGGACCGTGCCGCTGGCGGTGGCCGGCAGCGAGGCCGAGATGCCGCCGGGGCAGGGCGGGCTCGCCACGTTGCGGGTGACGTGCCGCCTGACGGCCCAGACG
>JBOGIC010000155.1:0-6822 GCA_050744985.1 Acidimicrobiales bacterium | reverse complement strand
CACCTCCTCCTGCAGCGTGCGGGCCGCCGCGTAGTCGCCCTGGGCGTGCAGGGTCATGGCCAGGTTGTTGGCGGCGGTGAGCGTGTCGGGGTGGCGCTCGCCCAGCACCTCCCGCCGGGCGGCGAGCACCTCCTCCTGCAGCGTGCGGGCCGCCGCGTAGTCGCCCTGGGCCTGCAGGGTTCCGGCCAGGTTGTTGGCGGCCGTGAGCGTGTCGGGGTGGCGCTCGCCCAGCACCTCCCGCCATGCGGCGAGCACCTCCTCTTGCAGTCTGCGGGCCGCCGCGTAGTCGCCCTGGGCGCGTAGCGACCGGCCCGCTGCCGCGACGAGCTCCAGCAGGTCGAAATCGTCGGTGCCGGCAACGTGCAGGGCCAGCACGTGAGGGGTGAGGGCGGTGGCCGCCGGCCACGACGCAGGGTCTGAGGGATCGTCCGGGAAGGCCGACGACAACTGCTCGACTGCGAGCCGTCGGGCTTCGCCGCGCCGCTCGGGACTGAGGCGCTCGTTCATGGCGGCATGCACGAGCTGGTGGACCACGATTTCTCCTGAGCCGGAAGTGACCAGTGAGTAGCGGCGGAGCTCGGCTAGGGCGGCGGCGGTGCCCACTCTTCCGGCCTCGTTCGGGTTCAGCACCGAGATGGGAATGGGTGCGGGTGCGAGCACGGCGAGGAGCTCAAGAACGGCGGCAGCGTCGGGGCTGGCGGCCGCCACCGCGGCGAAGGACTGCTCCCACACCGTCGTCACGACGTGGTCGTAGTCGTCGACTCGACCGTGGGCAAAAACGCGCAGGCCGCGGCTACGCAGAGCTTGAAGGTAGCCATCGAAGCCCAGCGGCACGGGCGAGTGCGCTACAAAGGCGCCCGCCTGCTCGAGGGCCAGGGCCAGCCCCCCCACGGCCTCGGCGAGGGCCCTGGCGCCGTCGGGGTCCTCGATACCCGCCCGCGCCTGTAGGAACGCAGCGGCCGTGTCGGGCTCGAACACGCCCACGTCGAGGACCTGGTCGGCCAGGTCCCAATGGGGGTTGCGGGAGGTGATGAGGCACAGCCCCCGTCCTCCCTGGGGCACCAGACCTTCGAGGACCGACCATTCCGGGGCGTCGTCGAAGACCACCAGCCAGCGCCGGATCGTCGTCTCCAGCCACCGGCGGACAGCGGCCGCCCGGTCCTCGGGATCATCGCTGGGAGGAAGGCCGAGGAACGCGCCGAGTGACCCCAGGCGGGTGCGGACCAATGCCCGGGCGTCCAGCTCGCCGCCGGGCGGCGATGTGCACGACACCCACCACACCACGTCGAGCTCGTCGCGGTGCCTGTAGGCGAACTGGGCCGCCAGCTGGCTCTTGCCCACGCCGCCGAGGCCGGCCAGGATCTGAGTCAAAGCGACCGTCGCCTGGTCCCGCCACGCGGCGTCGAGAGCGTCAAGAAGATCCGCTCGCCCCCAGAACCACCGCCGGTCAGCCAAGGGCACCTCGAACACCGGCAGGCGCTCGACGGGCGGCTCCGATGCGACGACGTGGAGACCGCCCTGCACAAGGAAGGTGTCCCGCCCGGACTGCACTCCCGTCGCCGACATCGTCGAGGGCGTTACGGCGGCGGCCGGTGTCAGGCTTTTGGGTGGCCTTCCTCGGGCGGGTTGGCGTCGAGGGTGACATCCTGGCCAGCCTCTACTCCCCGCGCATCCACGGACGGCCCACGGGCGGCCATATCCCGGCCGGCCTTAATCCGACGCGCCCGGACACCGGAAGGCGGCCCTCCCTCCACGGACGCCTTCGATCCTCCGGGTCCGTGCACCTGGCCCCTGAACCAGCCACGGGAACGTACGACGCCGACCAGCACGACCAGCGCCAGGATGCCAACGACGATCACCGCCGCCACCGTCGCGTCCACCGCCTACTCCTACCACAAGCGGCGTCGCGACGAGAGGGCCAAGCGCCGCCGCGTCCTGTACCCGGGCCGCTCATCCTCTACGCATCTAGTTCAACGCGAAGCGCCGGTTGTACGGCCTGGGCCACATCCTCGGTGCGGTCCTGATCCGCCGGACATCGACCTCCGTGCGCCCCAGACGCGGGACGTCGTCTTCGCCGAAACCTCGCTATGCCGCCGTCCTGCCTTCGGACGATACCGGCCTCGCGATTGCCGATTAGGGGACGGTGATCGACCCTGTGGCCGACGCCTCGGCGGCCGTGGCCACCTGTTCGCCCCGTGCGCCCTGGCCCTTGACCGTCACCATCGCCCACGAGTCGCCGTAGCAGTAGTCGCGGATCCTCGTCGAGCCGAGCGCCTCCAGGACCTGCAACCCGCGCTGCACGCCGGGTGTCGGCAACTCGGTACAACCGTCGCCGATGTAGTCGGTGATGCCGGCCTCGTCGGCGACGGCCAGCATGACGAGGCGACCGTTCGGGATAGCCTCCAGGTAGTCCGCGAGGGTGTTCCACTCGACTCCCGTGGCCCGACCCTCCCACGTGTCGAAGATCCGCACGGGGCCGGTGAGCCGGCCGGTTGCGGTGTCGATGACCGCGACCTGGATGCCTCGGCCGCCGCCCGCGCCGCCGTTCTGCTCGTGCATCAGCGCGGCGGACTTGAAGAACCTGGCGATGCCCAACTGGTACTGGTACTCCGACGCCCGGTAGCCCCGCGACGTCACCCGAAAGGCGTGTGTCTCTCCGGGCGGCGTGTAGCCCGGCGCGAAGGCGGTCTGGAACCGGGTGTGGGCCTGACGGGGTGTGCGCCCGATCGTCGCGATGCCGAAGTACTCCTCGCTCGATCGCAGTCCGTCAGGATGGCTCCAAGACGGGAACGGCTGGCCTCCGGTCTGCTGAGAGCCGGCGGGAGGGAACTTCCACCACTCGTCGTTGAATTCGAACACCGCCCCGCCGATCGCCGGGCGCGAGGGATCCCGCGCCGAAAGGTTGCGCGCCAGGTCGTTCCAGAGCTTCAGGTCCCATTCCGCCTGCATCGCTTCGTCGAGCGTCCCTGGCGGCTGCTCCGCTTCGAGGGTGGCGCGCCAGGCGTCGGTCCCGAACTCGCCGATGAACATCGGCTTCGAGCTGATCGACTCCCACTGCTCGAAGACGCCGCCGAAGTTGCTGCCGCGGTAGACGTTCAACGACCACACGTCGACCGCCGGCACCTGCTCGAGCAGGTTCTGCGTGTCCGCGAGCCTGCGTCCCAGGCTGTTCACCGCGACGTCGCCGAGCGACGAGGCCACCGGATGGGCCGAGTCGACCTCCTTGATTCGCAGGGCAGCGTTCTGGGTGGCCGCAATCGCCTCGTCGACCGTGGGGTAGCGACCGAAATAGAGGTTCTCGTTCCACTCCGACCCCAAGCTCCACATCAGGATCGCCGGGTGGTCGCGGTAATAGGCGACCACCTGCTGGCCGCGTTCCCAGAGGTTGTAACCGTCGTCAATGGTCATCACCACGAAGATGCCGGCTCGGTAGAGCGCGTCGAGAAAGTCCAGCCCGGCCGGCCCCAGCGCGGCGTCGTTGCCCGGATCGATGAAGAGCCGAACGGTGTTGGCCTTCATGGCGGCGAGCAGTGGGACGTCGGTCGCGTACCACTGGTTGAACTCCTGGCGGCGCACGTTGGCGTTGTTGGGGTCGCTCGGCGACGTGCTCGTGCCGGCGCTGGCCGGGGAGTAGCCGACACCGCGCATGGTGAACGGCGTGGATGTGCCGAGCGTGCCGTCGGCGTTCCGAGCGCGAACGAGCAGTTGTCGGCCGCTCACCGACACGAGGCTGGGCCCGGGCGCGACCCGGAACTGGACGGGGAACGAGACGGTCCTGCCCTCGCTGCCGGGCGTGACCTCGGAGAAGCAGATCTCCCATCGCCCGACCGGGCGGTTCAACCGGCCGCTGGTGAGGCCGATGAAGCCGCTGTTGCTGGAGGTCCGGATGTTGTCGTTGATCGGCTGGCGGTCGCGGCCGCATGGCACGCTCGCATTCGGATCAGGTGATGCACTGACCAGGCGGTATTGCACGTGGCGCGCCAGACCAGTCGCATAGACGGAGACCACCGTACCCGAGGGGCCGGATCGCTGGTATTCCCCACTGCTGTGCCAGGCGTAGCCCGTAACAACGGCCGCCTGCGCCGTCGTCGCCCAGGCCACGGGAAAGACCGCGACCACGGCACAAACCACAATGGCCTGGCGCACACGTTGACCGCCCAAGGCCGGCATCGAAACTCGACTTCGACGCAATGATTGCCGAACAAACGTGCCCATTCTTACCCTCCCTCATCGACGTAGTGCAGAATGGCGGACGACATGGCGCCCGCGAGCTGGAGCCTGTCTCGTTCCTGCAGACCTGTTCAGTTACCGCGGCTCTAGCGTTTCGTGTGAAGCGACACCCCCAAGTCGTTGAGGAGCGCGTGGGTATCTCGCTCGTACGCGGTGCGGCGGAGCCGTCACTACCGCCGACAAGGAAACCGCTACCAGCACGACCGCAAGAGCACTGACTGTGTATCTTCGCCCGTCTGCGTGGCACGCCACTTGCCGCCGTCCCGCCGGCCCACGTCCGCCGGAGGCCCCGTCGAATCTGGGACGCCAGGCACCGCGGAGTCGCCGGCGCGCTCGGCGCCATCTAGCGTTGGACCTCGTCGAAGTCGCCATCTGAATTCCTCTCCCCCGGAGCGCTCCGTCAAGGAAGGCGCCCTCAGATTCCCCGACGCCGGTGCTGGCGCCTCAGCCGCTCCGTCCCATCAGCACCCCGGCATACTCCGTGGAACGGACCGAATCCTGAACGTTCTTGCGCTTTCGATAAGCTGCTGCATACGTGCCCGGCGGGAGGCCCCAGACTCGCTTGAAACACCGGGACATCACGCGATCTCGCCTCAGTCGTGGACAGGCACGCTCGTGTGGCGCCCAATTTCCGTTGGGATCCTTGAATCAGCTCGTCCATCCAAACCGCCCCCCCCGGGCCACAGCATGGTGGCGCATGTCCTTCTACGCTTCAGCCCTGCATGCGGCAAGCGAGAGTTGTGCACACTCTGCTCAGAGGGTGCCTGGACAGTGAGCAGCCATTGGTCGGCCCGATTAACACGAGGTCATATGGTAGATAATGAAGTTACGCCACCGACTGCGCTTGGAAAACTCATCCGAGCAGCGCGGCAGTCACGCCCAGGGGCGATCAGGAAGGAGGACGCCGATCGCCGCGCAGTTGCTGAGCAAGTGGACCAGCTCTTCGCTGTTCCTTGTGCACCCGGATCACTTAGGGAGATCGAAGACGGCCGGCGCCAGCCAAAGCTGGCGCTCGCGATCGCGCTCTACTCCGTTCTAGTAAACAGTCAGGACGATCCTGATTCGGGGACCCTCGCGCTGTGGATCACAACCTGGCTCGCACAGGAGATCGACAGAGAATGCGGTAAGGGCCCATTAGCGGCTGGACCCGGGCCGGCAGCACGCGGAGTCGTACAGTGCTTCGATCGCGTGGCACGAGGCAGGCCGCACAG
The DNA here is from genome assembly GCA_050744985.1 of Acidimicrobiales bacterium. Lineage (GTDB taxonomy): Bacteria > Actinomycetota > Acidimicrobiia > Acidimicrobiales > AC-14 > JBOGIC01. Next base: position 1,381 of record JBOGIC010000155.1, on the reverse strand, counting down.
CGGGACAAATTCGCGGCCAACGCTCGCCGATGGCATCGAGGCGTTCCAGCCTCTCGCCGTGATCATCGGTGACCGAAGGGAGTGGCCCGCCAAGACACGGGGTGACCTATTTGTCAGCAGCGCCAGCCCAAGCGTTGATCTTGCATTCCTTGGTTCGCTGCTGAACCGCCTAGACCACCCAGCACAGCTGTACGCGGACAAGATCGTCGTTGCGTCAGACCCCGAGTACCTGCTCGGTTCGCTCAATTGCAATCTGCTGGTAGTCGGTTCCCCTTCCGTCAACCTGGCAGCTCGGCTGATCAACGGGACAGCACCCTTCCATTTCAACATCCCAAAGGAGTGGCAGGCGTGGGATGAGAGTGTCCGCCAGAACCGAGCACTTGGAGATCCACAGCTTCGAGAGCTGGTCTGGTGGCTCGTGCGAAGCGTCCGAGACGGCGCGACGGACGTGGACGAATCGGCACTGCTCGCGAGCTCCACTACCCAGCTGGACCCTGAACGAGTCCGGACGGCGCTTGAGCTGACGCGGTCACTTCTCAGGGTCCGAGGACCGGGGCTGCGTTCTCTGCGGGAGATCACGCAGGCCTTCAATACTTCGGGGATACTGGACAGCGTTATCGGGCGGGTGCACGCCAACCCGAATGAAAATGAGGACTACGGCCTCGTCAGCCTTGCCCGCCACCCTTTCAGTGAGGACCACGTGGCGATCCTCGTCGCAGGCATCCACGGGTACGGCACGGCTCATGCGCTTCGGCTGTTAGCCGAACAACCAGGGTTCTTTCGCAGTCAGCCTCTAGGGGCTGTCTTCAGGATCGGAAAGCACGAGTCTGAGACCATCGGCTGGGCGAGGCGACTGAGGGCTGCCAGTATGATCCCGCCGGCTGACGTCACGCCGGCGTACGGCGTCACCGATGTCATTCAAAAGCTGACGAAGGTGCTAGAGGACCCAGATCATTCGCCACAATCGTATGCGGAGTGGGCGACAAGGGATCTTGAAGCTTGTATCCGCTTCATCTCCCAGTTCAGCCGTTGACTCCTCTGCCACAGGCGTTTGCGCCTTTGAGACCGGTATGGGCTTATCCCGGTGTGATTGACCTCAACCATCAGGCGCACGGCGCCGGAAAGGATGCCATTATGGAGACCGTCGGGAAGGTGAACCCCGTCGGGCTCGTCGTTCGTTCACTCCGGAGTTCAGGACCCGAATTCTTGCAGCTGTCGGAACCCCATTTTTCATGGGTGCACGCATAAGCGCACTCGGGGGTATCCACTTAGCCGGCCCCCAAGGTCGGTAGTCTTGATCCCGTGACAGCGACGAGACCGGTCGCCGGTCGGCACTATCCACGTTCGGCGGGTGAGTTCGGAGCGTGGTTCGCGACCGATG
>JBOGIC010000154.1:0-6445 GCA_050744985.1 Acidimicrobiales bacterium | reverse complement strand
ACGACTGCCTGCGGGAGCTGTCCGACCCCGCCGACCGCCGCTACGGCTACCCGTTCATCAACTGCACGAACTGCGGCCCCCGCTACACGATCATCCAGTCGATCCCCTACGACCGGGCGTCGACGACCATGTCGGTGTTCCCGATGTGCGACGCCTGCCGGGCCGAGTACGCCGACCCCGCCGACCGCCGCTTCCACGCCGAGCCCAACGCGTGCCCCGTCTGCGGCCCGCACGTGTCCTATCCGGGCGGCATCGATCAGGCGGCCGCCGACCTCCGGGACGGCAAGGTGCTGGCCATCAAGGGCCTGGGCGGCTACCACCTGGCGTGCGACGCCACCGACACCGACGCGGTGGCGGTCCTGCGCAAACGCAAGTCGCGCGACGACAAGCCCTTCGCCGTGATGGTGCCGGGCCTGGACGAGGCCCGCGCGCTGTGCGCGTTGACGCCGGCCGCCGAGGAGGCGCTGGCGTCGCCCCGCCGGCCGATCGTGCTGGCCCCCAAGGCGGCCGGCGGGGACCCGCATGTCGCCGACGGCATCGCCCCCGGCCTGCCCGAGCTGGGGCTGATGCTCCCGTACACGCCGCTGCACCACCTGCTGCTGCAGAAGGTCGGGCGCCCGCTGGTGATGACCAGCGGCAACCTCACCGACGAGCCCATCGCCCACGACGACGCCGACGCCGCCGAGCGCCTCGCCCCCATGGTCGACGCCCTCCTCACCCACGACCGCGCCATCCACATTCGCTGCGACGACTCGGTCCTTCGCGTTTACTCCGCGCCATTGGGCCTTGGAGGTACCACTTTCGCGGATCAATCGGCGGGGTTGGCCCAGATGGTGCGCCGCTCGCGCGGGTACGCGCCCGAACCGATCCGGCTGGCCCGGCCGACCACCCGGCAGGTCCTCGCCGTCGGGGCCGAGCTGAAGAACACGGTGTCGGTGGCCAAGGGCCAGAACGTGATCGCCAGCCACCACATCGGCGACCTCGAGCACCTGGCCGCCTACCGCTCGTTCCTCCAGGCCGTCGACCACCTGTGCGGCCTGACCGGTGTGACCCCGGAGGTCGTCGCCCACGACCTGCACCCCGAGTACCTGTCCACCAAGTTCGCCACCGACCTGGACCTGCCGGTCGTCACCGTCCAGCACCACCACGCCCACATCGCCTCGTGCCTGGTCGAGCACGGCCGGGCGCCGGACGCGCCCGTGCTCGGCGTCGCCTTCGACGGGCTGGGGATGGGGCCGGACGGCACGATCTGGGGCGGCGAGTTCCTCGTGTGCGACCTCCGCGGCTACCGGCGGGTCGGGCACCTGCTGCCCGTGCCTCTGGTCAGCGGCAACCTCGCCATCCGCGAGCCCTGGCGCATGGCAATGGTGTGGGCCCGCGAGGCGATCGGCCGCGATGAGGCGGAACGGTTCGGGCGGGGCGTCGACGAGCGGTGGCCGGCGGTGCTGGCCCTTGCGGAACGGCCCGACGCCCTGCTGACCACCAGCGCCGGGCGGCTCTTCGACGCCGTCGCCGCCCTGCTCGGGCTGCGGGCCAAGGTGACCTACGAGGCCCAGGCCGCCATCGCCCTCGAGGCCCTGGCCACGACCGTCCCGCCGGCCGAGGCCCCGCTCTGGCCGGTCGACATCGCATGGGACGACCCGGTCCGCCTCGACCCGTCGCCCCTCGTCGCCCGCGTCGTCACGGAACGCGATCGCGGGACCGCGACCGAGGTCGTCGCCGCGGGCTTCCATGCCTCGTTGGGACGGGCGGTGGCCGACGTGGCCTCCCGCCTCGCGACCACCCACGGGCTCGACACCGTCGCCCTGTCGGGCGGCGTCTTCCAGAACGCCCGCCTCACCCACGTGGTGGCCGGCGGCCTGGCGGCGCACGGCCTCACCGTCCTCGTCCACCGCCACCTCCCGCCCAACGACGGGGGCGTCAGCGTCGGCCAGGCGGCCATCGCTTCGGCGAACGAGTAAGCCTCAACCACCGAATCGGTGGTTGAGGCTTACAAGAACGGAATCGGGGGGGTCAGCCCCAGGCGGGCGTGTAGCCGCTGCCCTCGGTGCCGACCAGGCTCACGACCAGGTGCACCTCGGGGTAGATCTTCATGGTGAGGATCTTGAAGGGCTGGACCCCGAAGTCGCGGATGTCGAATGTGTGCTCACCCTCGACCCGCAGGGTGCCGTTGTCGATGGTGGCCCGGACCTCTTCGACGAACTCCTGCGTCACGCCGTGGAACGTGAAGGCACCGCTGATCTTGAACGCCTCGGGCCCGCCGTCGGCGCTGCGGACCTCGTAGCGCACGGTCGGGTACTTCTTCACGTCGATCTGCTTGCGCAGGGCGATGTCCTCGAGCTTCTTGCCGGTCTGAAGTGCCGTGGTGTCGGCCTCGATGTAAGCGGTTGTCCCGGGGCCCGGGACGATCTTCCCGTCCTGGACGTCGACGGTCGCCTCTCCACGGAGTCCGCGAATCTCACCGTGGATGGGGTGGGCGCTCGACTTGGCGTCGAGGTGCACCACACTGTCGGGCGTCCATTTGAAGGTCGGCACTACGCAATCACCTCCGGCTCGGCGGCCCGGTCAGTCCGGGCGCGCGACGACACAAGGGGACGCCGCTGCTCGAGCGACGTTCGGGTCAGCTGCCGAGCATCGGCGGGAGGGCGCCGGTCGCGCCGCCGCCTCCAGAACCTCCGCCCGGGTACCACGAGCGCTGGAACGATCCGCCCGCGTGGGGCTTCCCGTAGTGGCGCCGCAGCTGATAGTAGACGAGCGCGTCCCCCGTGTAGATCGGGTGGCTCGGGATGCCCGCATCGCGGTCGGCGACGGACGGGCCGAGCTTGCCTTCGATTTGCTGACCGGCCTCCCCGGGCGACGACGCCCCGGGCACGGACATCTGGAGCAGGTCGAGCGATGGGGCGATGGCGGCGCCCAGCTCGGCGGCCGCCATCCGGTCCAGCTCGTCCTTGCTCGGGCCCGCGTTGGACATGTCGAACAGCGACGTCGGCCCCTCCGACCGTCCGGGACGGGGAGCGCGCGGCGCCTTCGGCGGCTTCTCGCGCTTGGCCTTCTTCCCCTTCGTCGGGGGCGGCGGCTCAGGCATGGCCGCTTCGGCCGCGGGCGGCGGCGGCGACCACTGGGTCGTGTCAGTCATGTGTCAACTCCTTCTGCGTACCGAAAGCTCAGGCTTCGGCGCCTTGACGGCCCCGCAGCCCGACCATCTCGTCCTCGTCGTCAACGTTCTGGAGCGTGAGGGTCATGCGGGCGATGCGCGGGTCCACCACCATGTCCTCGGGCTCGCCGCCCCAGGCGAGCAACTGGTGGGCAGCCTGGTCGATCGCGAGCACGTCATTCATGATGATGCCGACGTACTTGGGGACCGGCTCGACCTGCTTGCAGATGGACTTGACGCCCACGATGACCGTACCGAGCGTGAAATACACGCGGTGGAGGATGTAGGACACCGTGACCAGATAGGCCGCGATCACCGCTACACCGATGGCAATGCCGATGAACATCACAATCGACGCTGCAGACAACGTTTTCCCCTTTTCGTTGGTTCGAGGTTACCCGGTCGGTGGCTTTCCTACTGCTCTTCGACGGGCAGCAGCCGGGCGAGCGCCAGGCCGTAGCGCGTGACGTTGAGCCGCGCCGTACCCGACAGCTCGCACGTGCGGATCAGGTTGGGCACGCAGTCCAGCGTGCCCGTGAGCAGCACGCCGTGCTCGAGGATGTCCTGCACGTAGGCGTCGATCTCCTTGATCGGTCGCAAGACCTTGTTCAGGAAGAACACCAGCGCAGGCACGACGACCAAAATCAACAGCAGATCGGCAAGCCACCAGAAAATCACAGGTTCGCTCCTCGGTCGGGACGTTCCGGGCGACGTTCGGGCGGGATTGTATGTCGCCGCGCGAGGGGTCCGATAGTGTCCCAAACCTCTAGTCATCGCGCGATATGACGGAGCGCGGTTAGGTGTGTTCTCCTTCTATATGACCAGCACACTTACCGGGCGCGGCCGTACGGCGCTCGAAATGGGACAGGATCAGCGGGAGAGAATGAGGCGCTGGCACACCGAGCAGTAGAAGTCGGTGTTCGCCAGCATCTCCCGCCACTCGGCGGGCAACCACTGAATGCTCTTGCAGCCGCGGCAGTACAGCTTCCCCGTGTGCACGGCCTCGCCGATGCCGGCCATGACCGACGGACCGGTCTTGGTGCGCGACTTGGGCCGGGGCTGGGCCTGGCCGTTGGTCATGGCCCGCTCCCGGCTCTCGCGCACCTCCTTGGCCTTCTTCTCCGCCATGGCCCGCTCCCGGACGACGTGCTGCCAGGCGGGCTGGGCCCGGGCCACCCGGGTGCGCTCGGCGGCGGCCCGCTCGTCGGTGGCCATGACGAACGTGACCTCGTCCTTGCGCCCCCGCTTGGCCAGGTCGTAGGCCTTGTTCACCTGGGCCATGCGGCGCTGCGCCTCGTCCTTCACGTTGTCGGGTGCGTCGACGAAGCGGTCCGGGTGGAAGATGTAGGCGAGCGTGCGATAGGCCGTGGTGATCTCCGCGCGCGACGCCTTCGGAGTGACCCCGAGGACCTCCCACGGTTTCATCGCACCGAATCCCTCATCTGCCTACTCACCAACCCGATGCCCATCCCGCGGGGCGCAGCGAGAGTACCGCGTGTGCGCCCGCAACCACGCCTCGCCCAAGCTCAGCGCTTGGACGACACGATGTCGCAGAGACAGCAGTCGGTGTACTGGTTGCAGCCCTCACAGGTGATCCGGCCGTGCTTGGGGTCGATGTAGACCCCACGGCCACACATCGCGCATCGAGACTGCGGCACGATGTTGTCGGCCTGAGTCTTTTCCATCGGCATCCGTTCAGTATCTCATTCCCGGGTGCCCGCGTCCCACTGGCGATGCTGGTGTGGAACGCGCCGCGCCTGGGGACACTCGCGACATGATCATGTACCTGTTGACGTTGGCCCTCTTCGGACTGATCGTCGGCGCCATCGCCCGCCTCCTGGTCCCCGGTCCCACCCCCATGGGAGTGCTCGGCACCATGGCCGCCGGCATCGCCGGCGCCTTCCTCGGAGGCCTCGTAGGCAAGCTCCTCTGGGGCGCCAACTACGCGCCCGGCTGGATCATGTCGATCCTCGGCGCCCTGCTCGTCGTCTGGGCCGTCAGCCGCCGTCGCGTGTACTACTGAGCGACCGTTTACTTCGCGATAGCGGTACCTCTCCACGGGCCAATCCCGCGGAGTAAACGGTGGAGAAGTTGTCACACCCCCGTCGTAGCCTGTGCGTGTGCCCGCGCTCGATCGGTTCTCGCCTGTCGCCCGCGCCTGGTTCGAGGCGACGTTCGACGCGCCCACGGCCGCCCAGGAGCAGGGCTGGGACGCCATCAGCGAGGGCCGCCACACCCTGATCCTGGCCCCGACCGGCTCGGGCAAGACGCTCGCCGCATTCCTGTGGGCGCTCGACCGGCTCGCTTCAGCGCCGGTGCCCGCCCAGGCACAGGAGAAGCGGCGGTGCCGGGCCCTGTACGTGTCGCCGCTCAAAGCCCTCACCTACGACGTCGAGCGCAACCTGCGGGCGCCGCTCACCGGCATGGCCGTGGAGGCCGACCGGCGGGGCGTGGCGCCGCCCGACATCCGGGTGGCCACCCGGACGGGCGACACGTCCGCCGCCGACCGGCGCGACATCGTGCGCCACCCACCCGACATCCTCATCACCACGCCCGAATCGCTGTACCTCATGCTCACCTCCAGCGCCCGGGAGGTGCTGGCGGGTGTCGAGGTCGTGATCGTCGACGAGATCCACTCGGTGGCGGGCACCAAGCGCGGCGCCCACCTGGCCCTCTCCCTCGAACGGCTCGAGCGCCTGACCCCGAACCCGCCCCAGCGCATCGGCCTCTCGGCCACGCAGCGGCCGCTGGAGGAGATCGCCCGGTTCCTGGGCGGCCGGGACGAGCACGGGCAGAGCCGGCCCGTCGCCGTCGTCGACGCCGGCGTCCGCAAGCCCCTCGAGCTGCAGGTGATCGTCCCCATCGAGGACATGGCCGAGATCGGGCGCCCGCTCGACAGCGGGGAGATGGCGGGCGCGGCCGCCGGCGACCCCGAGGTGCGCCACTCGATCTGGCCGGCGATCCACCCCGTGCTGCTCGACCTCATCAAGCAGCACCGCTCCACGCTGATCTTCGTCAATTCCCGGCGGCTGGCCGAACGGCTCGCCAACCGGCTCAACGACCTCGCCCAGCAGGACCTGGTCCGCGCCCACCACGGGTCGGTGGCCCGCGAGCAGCGGCTCGAGATCGAAGACGCCCTCAAAGCGGGCACGCTGCCCGCCCTCGTGGCCACCAGCAGCCTCGAGCTGGGCATCGACATGGGGGCCATCGACCTGGTCGTGCAGGTCGAGTCGCCCACGTCGGTCGCCAGCGGCCTCCAGCGCATCGGCCGCGCCGGCCACCGGGTCGGTG